>NHJI01000001.1 GCA_002169685.1 Rickettsiales bacterium TMED211
AAAAAAAAACTAATTTTAGAAGAATTTTTTTAAAAATGTGCAAAAAAGGCCTAAAATTAAATTTTTTAATGCAAATAAAAATAGATGACAAACATAAAAAGTGATTTAAAGGTATCTTTTGAATTTTTTCCTCCAAAAAATGAACAAATGGAGGAGACGTTATGGAAAAGTTTAAAGCGATTAGAGCCATTAAACCCTCAATTTGTCTCTGTTACTTATGGAGCAATGGGAAATACGAGATCAAGAACTCATGAATTGGTTAAAAAAATAATTAGAAAAACATCTATCCAACCTGCCGCACACTTAACTTGTGTTGGTTCTTCTATTGATGAAATAAATGAAATAGCAGAAAATTATTGGAAAGATGGAGTGAGGCATATTGTTGCTTTGAGGGGTGATAGTCCTGTTGATATAAAACAGAATATTTTTGAATTAGAATTTGCTACTGATTTAATCAAAGTTTTGAAAAAAGTTAATGATTTTGAAATAACAGTATCTGCTTATCCTGAATGTCATCCAGAATCGAAGAATACTGAACAAGATATTGACTATCTTAAGAAAAAAATAGACCTCGGTGCTACTAGGGCAATAACGCAATTTTTTTTTGACAATGAAGTCTATTTAAATTTTTTAAATAAAGTAAGAAAAAAAAATATTAAAATACCTATTATTCCCGGTATTTTACCAATTACTAACTGTAAAAGAACTCTTGAGTTTTCTAAAAGTATGAATTGTACAATACCCTATTGGCTGCAAAATATGTTTACAGGTCTAGACTCAGACCCCGAGACAAGAAAACTTGTAGCAGCTAATATAGCTGCAGATCAGTGTAAAGAATTGGTTAAAGAGGGTATCAATGAGTTCCATTTTTATACACTTAATAGAGCTGATTTGTCTTTTGCTATTTGTCATATTTTAGGAATTAGAACTTTAAAGGATTAGATTTTAATTATGTTTGAAAAGTTTAATGATTTATCTAAAAATAAAATTTTATTATTGGACGGTGCTATGGGTACAATGATTCAAAGATTAAAATTAAATGAAAATGATTTTAAGGGCGAAAGTTTTAAAAATTGGAAAAAACCGCTTATAGGTAATAATGATATTTTGAACTTATCTAAGGGTAATGTCATTTATGATATTCATACTGAATTTCTTGAATCAGGGTCAGATATTCTTGAAACTAATACATTTAATTCTACAAAAATTTCTCAGGCTGATTACGGATCAGAAGAGTTTTCCTACGATTTAAATTTTGAAGGAGCCAGGCTTGCGCGAAAAGCAGTTGACGATTTCTTAATAAGAAATCCAGGAGAAGTAAGATTTGTTGCTGGTGTACTAGGACCTACTAATAGGACTTGTTCCATGTCTCCAGATGTCAATAATCCAGGATTTAGAAACATAACTTTTGATCAATTAAAGACTGATTATAAAATTTCAATTGAAGCTTTGATCAAAGGAGGCTCGGATTTTATTCTAATTGAAACAATTTTTGATACATTAAATGCTAAAGCTGCATTAATGGCAATTTATGAACAAGAACAAGAACAAAATAAAAAAATTCATATTATGGTCTCAGCGACTATAACTGACCTTTCAGGAAGGACACTTTCAGGACAAACACTTGAAGGATTTTATAATTCTATAATTCATTCTCAACCAATTAGTGTTGGCCTTAATTGCGCATTAGGCCCTAAAGAGTTAGACCCATACGTAGCAGAATTATCGAGGATTTCTGAAACAAATGTAAGTGTTCACCCAAATGCAGGGCTACCAAATGCTTTTGGTGAATATGATGAAACCCCGGAAAGTATGGGAGAGTATGCGAAAAAGTGGGGAGAACTTGGTTACTTAAATATANTNGGNGGNTGNTGTGGAACAACNCCTGATCANATAGCNGNTCTTAAAGATTATACNAAAAATATAANGCCAAGAGTTTCAATTAAAAAAAANAACAGTTTTCGATTATCAGGACTAGAAAAATTTAATTACTAATTTTATGANTNAACAAACCTCAAATTTTATTAATATAGGAGAACGAACNAATGTNACTGGTTCAGNNAAGTTNAAGAANTTAATTTTAAAAGATAATTTTGAAGAGGCTGTNAGTATTGCAAAGGATCAAGTTGATAATGGTGCACAAATTATTGACATTAATATGGATGAGGGTTTATTAGATTCTGAAAAAGCAATGACTACTTTCCTTAATTTGTTAGCAGTAGAACCCGGGATTGCTAAAGTTCCGTTTATGATTGATTCTTCCAAATGGACTGTAATTGAAGCTGGTCTTAAATGTGTCCAAGGTAAGCCTATCGTGAACTCTATTAGCTTAAAGGAGGGCGAAAAGCATTTTTTAGAATATGCAAAACTAATAAAGGCATATGGAGCNGCAGTTGTTGTAATGGCGTTTGATGAAAAAGGACAAGCAGACACAGCGGACAGAAAATATAGTATTTGTAAAAGAGCTTATAAACTTTTAACAGAAAAGATTGATTTTAATCCCTCAGATATAATTTTTGATCCAAATATTTTTGCAGTCGCAACAGGTATGGAAGAACATAATAATTATGCTAAGGATTTTTTTGAAGCTACTAAATTAATTAAAGATAATTTACCAGGTTCNTTGACTTCGGGTGGTTTATCAAATGTTTCATTTAGTTTTAGAGGAAATAATCAAGTTAGAGAGGCAATGCATTCATGTTTTTTATTTCATGCAATAAAATCCGGTTTGGATATGGCGATTGTAAATGCCGGTCAAATTACTATTTATGAGCAAATTGATAAAGATCTTAAAATTGCAATTGAAAATGTTTTATTTAATGAGAATTCTGATGCTACTGAAAAACTATTAGAAATTTCCCAAAAATTTTCGGGAAAGAAAATTAAAAAGAAGATAGATATTTTATGGAGAAAGAAAAAACCTGATNAAANAATAANNTANGCATTGATTAATGGAATTAATGANTTTGTNGATCAAGATACAGAAGAANTNCGAAAAAAATATAAATTACCNATAGATATAATTGAGGGGCCATTAATGGATGGAATGAATATTGTTGGAGATTTATTTGGTTCAGGAAAAATGTTTCTTCCTCAGGTTGTTAAATCTGCAAGGGTGATGAAACAATCGGTAGGATATTTATTACCATTTATGGATCAAGATAAATTATCACAGAGTAAAAATAAAGGAAAAATATTACTCGCAACAGTAAAAGGTGATGTTCATGATATTGGAAAGAATATAGTTGGAGTGGTTTTACAATGTAATAATTATGACGTAATAGATTTAGGTGTGATGGTTCCTGCTCAAAAAATTATTGAAATAGCCATAAAAGAAAATGTAAATATCATCGGTTTATCAGGGTTAATTACTCCAAGCCTCGATGAGATGTGTTTTGTAGCAAGTGAGCTAAGTAGAAATAATATTAAAATCCCTTTAATGATTGGTGGTGCGACTACAAGTAAAATGCATACAGCAATTAAAATTTCTCCAGAATATAAACATGGAGTTATATACGTTCCCGATGCTTCGAAAGCTGTAGGAATTGCAAGTAAGCTGATTTCAAACAAAAATAGCCCACCATTTAGAGATTTGATAGATAAAGAGTACGAAGAAATGAGAGGTAATTATTATAAGAAAAATAAGAAGTCTTCAGAGTTTTCAATTGAAGATTCAAGAAAAAATAAATTAAAAATTGATTGGAAAAAATTTATTCCCGTTAAACCAGAAAAGTTATCTTTACGCGTTCTCAAAAGTATAGATATAAACGATATTAGGGCATTTATAGATTGGAAACCATTTTTTCAAGCTTGGGAATTACATGGAAATTTCCCTGAAATTTTAGATGATAAAGTGATTGGAAAATCTGCCTCTGATCTTTGGAAAGATGCTCAAAAAATGTTTGATAAGATAATTAAAGATANGTTAACGGAACCTAGCGCAGTTATTGGTTTTTGGCCAGCAAACTCTAATAATGATGATATTGAAATTTATAGNAATGAAAAAAGAAATAAAGTTTTAAGNAAATTCTTTTTCTTAAGGCAACAAATTGAGAGGAAAAAATCTGCTAGAGCTAATTACTGCTTATCAGATTTTGTTGCTCCAAAAAACTCAAAAAAAAATGATTATNTAGGAGGATTTGTTGTAACAGCTGGGTGTGGAATTGAAAAAACTGCGAAATATTATGAATCAAAGAAAGATGACTATAACTCAATTTTAATTAAATCTTTAGGAGATAGAATTGCAGAGGGTTTAGCTGAAAAAGTTCATCAAGAAGTAAGAAAAAAATATTGGGGTTACCAACGCAATGAAGAGCTGGACAATGATCAATTAATCAAGGAAAAATATCAAGGCATAAGACCTGCTCCGGGTTATCCAGCATGCCCAGATCATACTGAAAAGCAAACTTTATTTGATTTGTTAGAAATTGAAAAAAATATAAAGGTAAGTCTAACAGAGTCATATGCTATGGAACCAATGAGTTCGGTTTCAGGGTTTTACTTTTCTAATCCTATGGCAAGTTATTTTGGACTTGGTAAAATTAACAAAGATCAAGTAGAAGACTATTCAAAACGAAAAAATGTTTCAGTTAAGTTTGTTGAAAAGTGGCTAGGGCCAAATTTAAGCTATTCGCCAAAGAGGAAAAATGATTAAAATATAAAATTTAAATTTTATGAATGAAGTTGAAAAAATCAATTTACCAGGAACAAATCTTCTTGAATCCTTGAATAAAGAACAAAAAGAAGCTGTCCTTAATACTGAAGGTCCTTTATTAGTTTTATCAGGAGCTGGTACAGGGAAAACTAAGGTTTTAACTACAAGATTAGCAAATTTAATTTTCTCAAGAAAAGCAAAGATTTCACAAATTTTTGCAGTAACGTTTACCAATAAAGCTGCTTTTGAAATGAAAATTAGGGTTGAAAAATTGATAGGACACCCTGTAGAAGGTATGTTTATAGGTACTTTTCATTCAATAGGTGCAAGGATATTGAGAAAGCATGCAGATTTATTATCACTTAAAAGTGATTTTACGATTTTAGATACTGACGATCAAACAAGATTAATAAAACAAGTTATTTCGATGCTTGATCTTGATTTAAAAAGATTTGTACCTAAAAATTATAGTTATTTTATTGATAATCTCAAGAACCATGGACTGTCATTTGATCAGATATCAAATCATGAATTTGAGCACTATTCTAATGGAAAGCTTAGTGAGATTTATGAGCTTTATCAAAAAAGGTTACAAGTATTTAATTCAGTTGATTTTGGTGACTTGATTCTTCAACCAGTTAACTTACTGAAAAAAAACTTTGAGTTGTTAGAACATTATCAAGAAAAATTTAAATATATCCTAGTTGACGAGTATCAAGATACAAATACNTCCCAATATTTCTTGTTAAGGCTATTAGCTGAAAAAAATAAAAATATTTGTTGTGTTGGTGATGAAGATCAATCTATATATGGNTGGAGAGGTGCTCAATTAAAAAATATATTAAATTTTGAGAGTGATTTTAAAAATTCAAAAATAATTAGGTTAGAGCAAAACTATAGATCAACAGGAAATATATTAACTGTAGCTTCAAATATTATTTCTGAAAACACTGAAAGGATTGGAAAGAAACTTTGGACATCTGATGGAGATGGAAAAAAAGTTAAAATAATTAATGTTGAAGATGATTCAATGGAGGCCATCCAAATATGTGAAAGTATAAAAGAACTTAAAAATAGTGACGTTAATTTAAATGAAGTTGCAATNCTAACAAGGGCAAGCTTCCAATTCAAAGAAATTGAAGATAGATTTATTAAAGAGAGCATTAAATATAAAGTAGTAGGAGGGTTAAAATTTTATGAGAGAAAAGAAATTAAAGATGCAATTTCCTTTTTAAGGGTNATGATTAATAAAGANGACAACTTAGCCTTAGAACGAATAATTAATGTTCCAAAAAGAGGAATNGGGTTAAGTTCAATTGCAAAATTAAATGAATACTCAAACCAAAATAAAATTTCACTATATAGGTCTGTCCAAGAATATCTCAAATTAGATAAATTTAGCAAAAAAGTATGTCAACACCTTAAGCACTTCTTTAATGTTTATGAAAAACATACTGAAAAACTTAAGTTATTAAAGCATAGTGAGGTTGCCGGTTCTTTGCTAGATGATATTGGTTATACGGAAATGTTGCAAAATGATAAGACCCCCGAAGCAGAAGGAAGGTTGGAAAATTTAAAAAAANTAATCTTAGATATTGATAAGAGAGATTCACTTTATGAATTTCTTGAAGAAGTAAGTCTTGTTATCGACAACAGTTTAGAGTCAAGCTTCATAGAAAAAGTTTCATTAATGACTTTACATAGCGCAAAAGGTTTAGAGTTTAAATATGTTTTTCTTCCNGGNTGGGAAGAAGGAATTTTTCCTAATCAAAGAAGTATTGAAGAACAAGGAAATAAGGGTTTAGAAGAAGAAAGAAGATTAGCTTATGTTGGAATTACTAGAGCTAGAGAATCTCTGAGCATTATTTATGCTAATTCTCGAAAACAATATAACCAGACAATGTATAGAACTATACCNTCTAGGTTTTTAANCGAACTCCCTAAAAATAACTGTGAGTTAGTAATTCAAGAGAGAGATTATAATAATAAAAACTATGGTAGTAATAATTATAAAGAAACTTTTTATAAAAATGAACAATTTTCAATAGGAGATAAAGTTTTACATTCAGAGTTTGGGAAAGGAGTTGTTTTAGGAGTAAGCGGTGAAAGGTTGCAAATCAGGTTTAATGAAAAAAACGAGATTATAAAAATTTTTAGTGACTTTATTGAAAAAGAATAAAAAAAACAACCTATCAAAAATTATATTTTATGTTGAAGATGAAAATTTAAAAGAGATCACTGATCTTTTTAAAGAATTTCATCAAATGAGTTGGTTTAAGATTAATTCTATGTGGATTATAGAGATATACAACATGGATGAACTTGATATTAAAAAAATCTTAAAATCAGTGACCCCCTCATCAAAAATTAAATCCTATAGGAGAGAAATAATAGAAGATAAAGATTGGGTAGTAGAGGGAACGAAAGTAAATATAAATATAAAAACAGAATTTTTTTTAATAACTCAGAATTTAAGTTTAGTTAATAAACCAAAAAAAAAATATTTAATAAGAATTCCAGCAAGTATTGCTTTTGGAACTGGAACACATGCGTCTACATTTCTGTCTATAAAGTCTATTGAGTTTTTATATAAATTTAAAAATTTTAAAAATATTTTAGATTTAGGAACAGGGTCGGGAATATTATGTTTTGCTCTTAGTAAACTAACTAAAAAAAAAATTTTGTGTTCAGATTTTGATCAAAACTCTAAAATTAATTTTTTAAGTAATAAAAAAATCAATTATGTCAATAATGTGAAATTTGTAAAAGCTTATGGTTTAGACAGCAAAGAGTTTAATTTAAAAAAATTTGATTTAATTGTTGCGAATATTCTATTAAATCCGTTAATTAACTTATTTAATTCTATTAACAAGCATACTGCAGATAATAGTTATTTAATTTTGTCTGGTATATTGGAAAACCAAGCAAATCATTTATATTCTTATTATTCATATAGATATATACTAGTAAAAAAGTTTACAAATAATAGTTGGACTACTTTAGTTTTAAAAAAAAATGGAAAAAAATTATAAAAAAAAAATTAAACTACTTAAAAAACTAATACTGGAGAAAGGTATTGATGGATATATTTTACCTTCAACCGATGAGTACTTAAATGAGTATGTTCCAGAGAATCATCTTAGATTAAAATGGTTAACTGGATTTACTGGCTCTAATGGGTTATGTCTAGTTTTACAAAATAAATTAATTTTTTTTACGGATGGTAGATATCTTTTGCAAGCTAGGGATCAGTTAGTTGATGCTTTTGAAATTTTTGAGATATCAAAAACTGATTTTTTTCAATGGATAGAGAATAATTTAGATGGAGCAGGTTTGAGAATTGCAATTGATACTAAAATTAATAGTATTCCATTTGTTGAAAAATTTATTAAAACTTGTAAATTAACGAAAAATAAAACTTTCTTAAGCACAGATATCATTATTGATGATTTATGGAAAAGAGGCAAAAAACAGGAATCATCAAAAGCATTTTTGGTTCCAGAAAAATATTCAGGATTATCAACTAAAAATAAAATAAATAAAATCAAAAGATCTGTAAAAGAATTTGACTCTTTTGTTATAACGTCTCCAGAATCAATTGCTTGGTTGATAAACTTAAGGGGTGGAGATCTTAAATATACTCCTATTGTGTTTAGTAGAATGATTATAGAAAAAAAGCATGGAATTAAGCTTTTTATCGATTTGAGAAAAATTAATTTGCAAATAAAAAAGAAATTAAAACAAGAGTTTAATATTCAAATTTATGATGAACTAAAGTTTGAAGAAGAATTAGAAAATGATTCATTAAATAAAACAATACTCTTAGAAAAAAATGCTCCATATTATTTTTTAAGTATACTTCAGTCTCAAAACGTAAATGTTACTCTAAGGAACGATCCATGCAAATCAGCTAAATCAATAAAAAATAAGGTAGAAATAGAATTATCAAGGAAAGCTCACTTTTATGACGGCATCGCATTAGCAAACTTTTTTTGTTGGCTAGATAATTCGCCTACAAATTTGAGTCTAAATGAAATTTCTGTTGCAAATAAACTTGAGAAATATAGAAAAAAAAATGATAAGTTTGTGTCTTTGAGTTTTCCTACAATTTCAGCTTCTTCAGCTAATTCTGCTATTATTCATTATCAACCTTCAAAATCAAATGTTTATAAACTAAAATTCGGAGAAATATTTTTATGTGATTCTGGTGCGCAATATATTCATGGAACTACAGACGTTACTAGAACCATTGTTTTTGGAAAAAAAAATAAAATCAAACAAGAAATTAAAAATTTCTACACGCGGGTTTTAATCGGGCATTTGAATATTTCAATGCTTAAGTTTCCAAAAGGTACAAAAGGTGTACATATAGATTCTCTTGCAAGAAATTCTTTGTGGGAAATTGGAGAAGATTATAGTCACGGAACTGGTCACGGTGTTGGAAGTTTTTTAGGTGTTCATGAAGGTCCACAAAGTATTTCTAAAGCATTAATAGATGTAAGTTTGAAGCCTGGAATGATTATTTCTAATGAGCCTGGATATTACAAAAATAATAAATTTGGTTTTAGAATAGAAAATTTAGTATGTGTAAAAAATTCTAAAATCAAGAATTTTCTAGAGTTTGAAACCCTAACTTTAGCACCATATAGACGAAATTTAATAGAAGTTTCTTTGCTTAATGAAAACCAAATATTGTGGATAAATAATTATCATAAAAATGTTTTTAAAAAGTTAAATAAACACTTAGATTCTAAAGTTTGTAGATGGCTATATACAGAAACTAGACCTATTTAATTATAACTCTAATAGTTTTCGAGCAGCCATTAATGCTTCATTGGTGATTTCCTTGCCGGATAACATTCTCGCAATTTCATTAACTCTTTCTAAATCATTTAATTTTTTAATATCAGTTAAATTTTTTTCACTACTTTCAGTTTTTATAACTTTAAAATGCTCATTACCTAATGATGCAACTTGCGGTGAGTGAGTAATTACAATTACTTGTCTGTTTTCACCTAATCTTCTGAGTCTTTCTCCAACGGAGGATGCGACTGCTCCACCTATTCCACTATCAACTTCATCAAAAACTATGGATTTTGAACTTTCTTTTGAAGTTACAACTTTTATAGCAAGAGCAAACCTACATAACTCTCCTCCCGATGAAATTTTTTTTATTTCATCAAGCAAAGAGTTTTTATTAGTCCTAATTTTAAAAATAATTTTATCAACACCCCTGTGAGTTGGAGAGTCATTATTTGTGATAAAAGTTTTAAACTCAGCATTTTCTAACTTTAATTCAGGTAATTCATGATTAATGAGTTCATCTATCTTTTTCCCATGAAATATTCTTTTTTCAGAAATATTTCTTGCTTTATCAATATATTTATTTTCTAACTCTCTAGATTTAATTTGATATTTTTCAACTTCTAACTTACTTGTTCCAATAGAATCAAGTTCACTTATAAGGCTCTCTTTTTTTTTAATTAAATCATTAAATGAGCACTTATATTTCGACGAAAGTTTTTTGTATAAATATATTCTTTCTTCAATTCCGTCTATATTACTACTACTTAATACATTTTCTCGATAAAACTCTTCAAAACGATTTTTGTAATCTTGTATTTCGATTAACATTGTATCAAGTGCTTTTAAGGAATCTTTTAAACCGGGTTCAAGAAACTCATTAATTTTTTCTAAATGAGAAATATTTTCTGCAATTAATTCTTCGATTCCTTGGTTTTGTTCCGAGGAAAAGTTCGCAATAACTTTTCCAATATTTTCTTCTATTTTAGTTGAATTGATATAATTCTTCTTTTTATTTAACAAAACTTCGTACTCATTTTCTTGTGGGTTTAGCTTCTCTAATTCTCCTATTTCAAACTCTAAGTGTTCTTTATTATTAATATTTTTCTCATAGCTATTAGCAATATCATATAATAATTTTTTAGAACTCTGAAAATCCTCCCAACTATTTTTTAGGTTATCTAAATTATTTTTATAATCACCATATTGATCGAGTATGTCAATATGAGTTGAGGTATCAAGTAGTCCTTGCTCAGAGAATTGCCCCTCAATTTCTATTAGTTGTGAGCCAATTTTCTTTAAAGTCATTAAACTAACTAAATGATCATTAATAAATGCCTTACTTTTTCCATCTGGGGTAAGTTGCCTTTTAAGTATTATTTCTGAGCTCTGTGGGATCCCAAATTCTTTTAAATTTCTTCTAATTAATTCATCATTGATCTCTGAGAAAATAGAAATAACCTCTGTTACCTTATTATTATCCGGCCTTAATGAATAATTGGCTCTATACCCAATTACTAAACAGAGAGAATCTAATATAATAGATTTTCCAGCGCCTGTTTCACCGGTTAAAACACAAAGCCCAGGACCAAAATCAATTTCTAAATCATCAATTAAAACTATATTCTTTATTGATAGATATCTGAGCATATTTAAATCAAATTAAAATCGTCAATATTAATTTTCTCTAAGTCTAAAGACTTTTCTGCTTGATATTTTTTAATTTTCTCGGAGTTTAAATTATGTTTTTTTATTAACTTAGAAGCGTCATTAAACCATACTGATTTTGGGTAGTTGTATTGTAAAATTGAAATGAACGTAAGTGCAGGGTGATCAAGACCAACAGATAAATAACACTCTATAATTCTATAAAGCGCTTCAGGTATTTGCGCTGATTTTTTATAATTTCTTATAATTGTCTTATAACGGAGTATAGCTCCTAAATACTTTTTTCTTTTCTGATAATACTTTCCAACAGACATTTCTTTTCCTGCAAGTTGATTTTTTAATAGTGCTAGATGATTACTAGCTTTTTTTGAATATTGAGAGTTTGGATATCTTTTTTTTAATTCTATAAATGATTCGTATGCTCGAGTAGCAAATTTTTGATCTCTAGTAACTAAAGCAATTCTTTCATAATAACAATATGATTTTAAATACAATGCGTAAGGTAAATTACTATTATTAGGGTTTAGATTAATAAATTTACTTAATGCAAAGATAGCTTCATCATATTTATTTGCTTTATATAAAGCAAACCCAGACATTAGTTGTCCTTTAGTTGCCCATTTAGAATATGGATGCTGAAG
>NHJI01000002.1 GCA_002169685.1 Rickettsiales bacterium TMED211
GGTGTAGTTGTTTCTACTATATAAGATTTCCATCGTGGTTCTGTTATCATATTAATACCCGTATTCTATCCAACCCGTTATTATATATTTGTCATTCGATAGAGGAGGGTTGCCTCTATGAATATGCGTGAATTGTGACGGCCAAACTAGTAGTGTATTTTTCTCTGGTTTAAAACGACACTTTTGATATAAAAATTCTGTTTCCCCACCCTCGGTTACATCATTTAGATAAACCATAAAAGCTAATATTCTATTTCTTGCTTTCATTTCAGCATTCTCACAATGCCATGTATGATATCCTTCACCCACTTCTGTTTTCTGTATCTTAACTTCTAATATATTATGTGTAGTTAATTTTTTTAGATAAGAATATTTTTGAACATATAAAGGATATACTTCTTTAAAAAACAAATCTATGAAAGGTTTGTTATTATAAGTCATTGCAACATTAGTATCTCTTATAGTGTCTATTGCATTATCTGATACTAACATCTCATCCACTTTTCTAGGATATACAGCACCTTGTTGCTCACATTTATTAAAGTAATTTTTATAATCTTCTATCAATTGATCTGACATAAAATTTTTAAATATGCCTATATGATCTTTAATTAAAAATTCTTTACTCATTATGTTGCTCCTCTATTTCTGATAGGATCAAACTGTACATCACAATTTGCAGCTAGTGTTCTTCGTGTTTCAGTAGTACCATTGAAAGGATAAACACAATGCCTCATGTCATAAGGAAATATATAAAAATCTCTAAGGTTCATTGGTGGTTGATAATCTATTTTAGCAAACTGACCATTAGCCGCACCTAATATTTGTAGTCTACCATTTTGTGGTATTTCATTATTTGAATATTCTCTACCATATGTGGATGGTAATTTTAAAATCATCACACTTGAAAGACCTGTAAATAACATACCTCTATGAATATGTGCAGGATTATATTCATGTGCTTTCATCTCATTTACCCAAATAGAGTTTAAATGAGTATCATAATCTCTAATTTTATTAAAAGTTAGATAGTGTTTAAATATAGACATAAAATAATCTGTTATATTTTTTGGTAATAGATTGTGATTCTTCATCTTTGATTGATCAGCACCAGCATAGAATAGTGAATGCTCACTTTCTATCTTACCAACTAACTGTCTATTAGCTGGCTCAAGATTATTGTAATTCGTTTCGTAGATTTGATTAATCGCAGAAAAAATGTCTAATGGTACTTGATACTTTAAAATTGATTGACCTAAAAATACAAAATCAAAATTAAGATTTTGGTTTTCCATGTTGTTCAATTTGTTCTTTCTCTTGATAGCTTTGCTCTAGTTCACCTGTTTTTCTGATTCTTTTTAAAGATTCTAATTGTCCCATCACGTTAAATATATCTGTATCAGATGATTGATTGTTCAATGTTTTTGCCTTTTGTGCATAATGTAAACCATAAGATTCTAATTGATGTTGATTAACATCTTTATCGTTAAATGATCCATCATTAAATTCACCTTTTAATTTAGACCACATCTTGATCTCTCTCATTCTATGCTTTGCAGTTTTTTCCATAGACGCTTTACCAAACCTACACTCATCTAAATCAATTTCGTATTTAGTTAATTTATATTCGTCTGTTTCATTAGATATTTTTTTCTCTAGGTATTTAATCTTTGCGTCATTTCTTCTATAATCAAATGATAATGCCATTAAATTATCTAAATAAGTTGATTGTTCTCTAACACATTGCCAATACTTTGCGGCTTTAGTTGGATATCTATTGTCTTGTAATACAGAAAATCTTGCCTCAGTTTCAGTTCGAAACATTTGTTTTTTAGTCCAAGTATCTCGCAACTCTTCCGTCATTGCCTTAAAATTATTAAGGTCTTCTGTGCTTAATAGATTGTTTAAATTGGGGGTCTCGTTTTCGATAAGACTTTTAATATCTTTTTTGATTATATCATCACTCATTCAGTTCTCCTTATTATATAACTATAATGTTACTATTATTTATAAGACTTTTATATTAAGATGAGGAAATAATTTCTCTTAAAAGTCCATTGCCGTACCATTCTTCTGTTGCAGAAATTGGTAATGGAAAACCTCCAAAGGCAAGTGCAGTAGTACTGTTAGCACCACCTCCTGGTGCTCCTTCTCTTGATACGCTCATCCTGTTTTCATTTGTCCAATTAGTTCCATTCCAAGATTCAACATTACCTGTATCACCAGGAGCGCCTCCACCAAAAGATAGTGCGGAAGTCTGTTCACCAACAAAAGCATTATTAGTTACTGCACGATTTAAATCATTAAGCTCAGTCCATGCTGATCCATTCCATGATTCTGTTAAAGCCCCAACTGGTGGTTGTCCTCCAGCAACTAATGCTGCTGTATTAGTGCCTGCTCCTCCAAGAACTTGATCTCTTCCAGTGTTTAAATCTCCAACTTCTGTCCAATTAGAACCATTCCAGCTTTCATTAACAGCTTGTCCTGGATTTCCTCCAAAAGCTAAAGCATTTGTATTACTTGAACCAGTGCCCATTAAAATTCTTCTACCAGTGTTTAAATCTCCAGTTTCAGTCCAAACACTTCCATTCCAACTTTCGTTTAATGCTCTACTAGGGTTAGGGCTACCAGCAAAAGCTAAAGCAGATGTTGAAGTTCCTGCCCCTGCTAAAAAACGTCTTGCTAAGTTTAAATTATTTAATTCAGCCCACGTTGTCCCATTATACAATTCTGTTTCTGCTAATTCAGTACTTCCATCATCACCGTCAATTCCACCAAATGTTAAAGTAGCGGTTGCTGTTCCAGCAGCAGCTCCATGTCCTTTAGGATTATTTAAATTTGCACCAGTGACCCAAGCGCCAGTAGCAACTCCTGAGTTCCATTCTTCGGTTGCGGCAGTATTTGGAGGAGTTTCTCCACCAAATGCTAAAGATGAAGTATTACTACCTGTTCCACCTAATCTTGTTCTTGTTACATTTAAATCGTTTAATTCAGTCCAGTTAGTTCCGTTCCAAGATTCTGTTTTAGGAGTTATTGATGGACTAGACCCACCAGCAACTAAAGCTGCAGCTGCATTTCCACTCTCTCCTGGAGTACCTCTTCCAGTATTTAAATCACCAACCTCTGTCCAATTAGAACCATTCCAAAGTTCGTTACTTGCTACATATCCTGGTGAAGTTTGTCCACCAACAGATAAAGCAAATTCATAACTATCTCCTACACCTCCCATTCCAGACCTAGCAGTATTTAAATCGTTTACCTCTGTCCAGTTTGTTCCATTATAAGATTCTGTAACAGCTGAAAAAGGAGGAATAAATCCACCAAAAGCTAATGCAGCTGTTGATGTTCCAGCGCCTGCTAAAATTCTTCGTGCTGTATTTACGTTACCTACTTCTGTCCAATTTGTTCCGTTCCACACTTCTACATTTACGGTGACAGGAAAATTACCAGAGATTGCTAATGCTGCCGTATTACTAGCTCCAGCACCTCCTAATTGACTTCTCGCAGTATTTAAATCATTTAATTCAGTCCAATTAGTTCCATTATAAGATTCTGTTGTGTTTGATCCAGAACCACCAAATGCTAAACCAGCTGTTTGGGATCCAGTTCCTACTAAATCTGACCTTGCAGTATTTAAATTACCACCAGTAGACCAAGCATTAGTGACAAATTGTCTTTGAGTTTTTAATTGTTCGGTTGTAGTGTTATACCAAACTTGACCAACAACTGGATTTGATGGATCCGAAGTTACCACTTCTATGTCTGTTCCGTGTAATTCTTTATAAGTTGCCATATTATGTTAATGTCTCCGTTATAATTCCGTCAGCATTCCATTCTTCTGTTGC
Organism: Rickettsiales bacterium TMED211; assembly: GCA_002169685.1. The sequence goes on from NHJI01000002.1 coordinate 3,846, forward strand.
ACCTGTAGGAGGTGGAACTTCTCCACCAAAAGATAATGCGGATGCTTGCGTGCCTGAACCTCCATGAGTAACCACTGCTGAGTTCAAAGGATTTTCATTTGCCCAATTAGTTCCATTCCAAGATTCTGTTTTAGCTGAATTAGCCTCAACAGGAGTTTCTCCACCAAATGCTAAAGCTGCTGTAGATGTTCCTGCACCACCAGGACCTTGAGTAGCAGTATTTAAATCATTTACTTCTGTCCAATTAGTTCCGTTCCATAACTCTACATTAGAATGAGCAGGAGTAGGCGCACTTTCTCCACCAAATGCTAAAGCGGCTGCGGTTGTTCCTGCTCCCCTAATAGCAAGTCTTGCCGTGTTTAAATCATTTACTTCTGTCCAGTTGGTTCCATTCCATAATTCAGTATAATCTACTTCTCTTGGTGATCCTGAACCACCAGCTGCTAAAGAAGATGTTTGAGTTCCTACTGAAACCATATCACTTTTTACGTTATTCATATCATTAACTTCAGTCCAACTTACTCCATTCCATGTTTCTGTTACATCTGAATTTGGATCAGCATTACCACCGAAAGCTAAACCAGCTGATGTAGTTCCTGTTGCACCTGGACCATATCTTGCAGTATTTAAATCATTTAACTCACCCCAAGCAGTTCCATTATATGATTCTGTTTGTCCAGTACGAGCTCCTGGTGGAAGTTCTCCACCCACAGCTAAAGATGCTGTTTGAGTACCTGTTCCTCTAACGTGAATTCTAACAGTACTCATACTACCACTCGTAGCCCATGCCCCTACTGGAAAATTAACATTCCATTCTTCGGTTGCAGCTGTATCAGGTTGAGTATTTCCTCCAAAAGCTAAAGCAGATGTTGAAACTCCTGCTCCTCCTGAAGCGTTTCTTCCAACACTTAAATCAGCAACTTCTGTCCAAACTGATCCATTCCAAGATTCTGTAGCACCTGAAGCGATTACTGTAGCAGTTTCTCCTCCAAAACCTAATGTAGCAGATGATGGTCCAGAGGCAGAAGCATTAAATTGTCTTCTTGCTGTGTTTAGATTATTTACTTCATACCACGCTGATCCATTCCATACTTCTGTATTTCCAAGACGTCCAGGAGGAAGTGTGCCTCCAAAAGCTATTGCTGCAGTATTAACTGCTGCGGATCCTGTCATTTCATTTCTTGCCGTATTCATATCAGTTGTTTCAGTCCAAGACGAGCCATCCCAAAGTTCCGTAGTTGTTGTAGCAGGTGGTCCACCTCCTGCAGCTATAGCAGCTGTTGTTGTTCCACCTGACGCTTGATCTCTTTTAGCAGTATTTAAATCACCTAATTCTGTCCAGTTTGTTCCGTTCCATAATTCATTATTTACATTAGTTCCACCAATACATAAAGCTGCTGTATTAGTAGCTCCTGCTCTTCCACCAAATGCTCTTGCAGTATTTAAATTATTGACTTCTGTCCAAGAAGTTCCATCATATTGCTCTGTATTATTAACGGCATCAGGATTTGCGCCACCAAATGCTAAACCTGCTGTTTGTGTTCCAGCACCCATTAATGCAGCTCTAGCAGTATTTAAATTACCACCAGATGACCAAGAACTACCTAAAGTGCTTTTACGAATACGAAAACCATGAACAGTCGTATTATACCACAACTGTCCTATGTAAGGATTATCAGGATCCTCAGTATAGTTTTTTAATTTTCCACCTTTAATTTCTTGGTAAGTTGCCATTATTTTCCTTGTTATTCAGTCAATGTTATATCTGCTGGTTTACTACCTAATCTCTCGATTTTATCATCTGCTGATTCGCCATCTACATTGTCGTTGTCCCATGCTGTTTGAGCAGCGTCTACTTGTGCCGTGACAATAGTTTGAGCTTGATCTTTTGTTTTTATAGTTCCACCTACTTTCGCAATCCAAAGATTTGCGTGTTTATTGTAAGCGGGAACCTGCCAAACATTGCCAGGAAAACTAGTGAAAGTAATCTTAACCGATTCAACGTGATCGATAAAACCTTTTCCCCAATTTTCTGCTACGCAATATTGATATGTTTTTGCCATTTTATTCTCCTTAGTTATCGCTTGTTGTTGTTAATGTTTCTATTATGAATCCTGTTCCGTCCCATTCTTCTGTTGCTGTTAAAGCAGTTACTCCTCCAAAACACAACGCTGAAGTATTACTAGCTCCTGATCCATCAGCAACTACTCTTCCTGTACTTAAATTTTCTACGTTGCTCCAATTTGTGCCATTCCAAGATTCTGTGGAAGTTTTTGAACCAGTTCCTGGATCTTCTCCACTAAAAGCTAAAGCGGATGTTTGTGTGCCAGTTCCAACTAATTGTCTTCTATCATCATTCATATTATTTACTTCTGTCCAAGCGGATCCATTCCAAGATTCTGTGTTTGCTGTTACTGCTGGGCTTGGTTCTTTACCTCCAAAAGCTAAACCAGCCGAGGTAGTTCCAGCGCCTCCTGCATTACTATCCCTCGCAGTATTTAAATTTCCAACTTCTGTCCAATTTGTTCCATTCCAAGATTCATTATTAACGGTGCCGCCACCTCCAAAATTTAAAGCTGCTGTTGAAATTCCTAAACTTCCAGCATTAGGTGTAGCGTCATTTAAATCATTAACTTCTGACCAAGAAGATCCATTCCACAATTCTGTTGTAACACTTGGTCCTGGTGANCCAGGAGTATCTCCTCCAAAAGTTACAGCNGNTGTGCTGTCTGCACCAGCTCCTGATAAATTATCTCTAGCCGTATTTATATTATTTAATACAGTCCAAGTGGTTCCATTGTACGCTTCTGTATCTGCACCTCTAGTATTACTAGGATTTTTATTACCTCCATAAGCTAAACTAGATGTTGTTGTTCCATTTCCTGCTAAAGATTGTCTACCAGTATTTAAATTACCACCTGTGAACCACGCTCCAAGGACTACATTTCCTTGCCATAGTTCTGTGTCTGCTGTATTTCCTGGACTAGTTCCGTCATAACCTCCAAAAGAAAGAGCAGAAGTGCTTGTTCCTGATCCTGCATTTAAAGATTGTTGTACATTCATATCATTTTTTTCTGACCAGATTGTGCCATTCCATTCTTCTGTTTTAGTCGTGACACTAGGTTCTCTTCCACCAAAAACTATACTATCTGTACTAGTTCCAGCTGCAGCTAAACCTTTTCTTGCTGTAGTTAAATCTGCCTCATATGTCCAATTAGTTCCATTCCAACTTTCTGTAACAGCTAATTCAGTTGCAGGACTTGGATCTGAATTTCCACCAGCTACTAAAGCAGNTGTTGCTGTTCCCATACCTCCATATATTCCATCTCTTCCAGTATTTAAGTTATTAACTTCTGTCCAGTTCGTACCGTTCCATAATTCAGTTTCATTATGAGCAGCATTAGGTGAACTCTCACCACCAAAAACAAGAGCTGAAGTATTACTTGCTCCAGTTCCTGCTAAACCTGATCTTGAAGTATTTGTATCACCTACCTCTGTCCAATTAGTTCCATTCCAACTTTCTGTTATACTTACAGCAGCATTAGTGCTATCGTACCCAGCAGCCAATAAAGCAGATGTGCTTGTTCCTGCNCCAGCNCCATTATTTCTTGCNGTATTTAAATCATTNACNTCNGTCCANTTAGTTCCATTCCAAGATTCTGTTATTGCTTGATGAGGAGGTGCAAACCCAGCAAAAGCTATGGTAGTTGATGTTGTTCCCGCTGTTGCACCTGATATATTATTTCTAGCTGTGTTTAAACTATTTTGAGTAGACCAAGCATTGCCTTTAAATTGATCTTGATATTTAAATTCTGAATTAGTACTATCGTACCAAAATTGACCTGCTTTTGGATTGCCTGGATTTCCATCGACATTTTGAATCGAAGATCCGTGTATGTCTTTATAGGTAGCCATGATTATTTACTCGTTAGCAGCCAACCTTGTGTACTATCTGTAAATACTAGGGTGTTCGCTGCTCTTTCTGTTGCTACAGTTAAGTCTGAATCTGCACCATGTATTTTGGAACTGTTTCTACCAATCGTTAGATTGTTTGAATCAAATGTTCCTGCATAGTCTATAAACGAAACTTCATCACCAATTGTTGGTGAAGCTGGTAATGTTAAAGTAAATGCTCCACCTGATGTATTACAAAATACACCTTGACCAGCTGCTGCTGTAAAGTTTGATGTCTTAACTGCCTGCCATGATGTACCACCACCGATATATTCTTTTACATCTGTCATGGCAACTTGAACCATTGTACCGTTGTCATTAACGACAACTCTATCAGCGTCAACTAAAGTTGTTGAAGTGGCACTTGTGTTACCATCTATGATATTTATTTCTGC
>NHJI01000003.1 GCA_002169685.1 Rickettsiales bacterium TMED211
TATTGAAGAATAACTCAATAAACTATTTTTTAACCAGTAAAAATCATAAAAGTGGGACAGACAGGATTTTTGAAGCTTTCGAGAAATCGTCTAATGAGGATATTGACGTTATTCTAAATATACAGGGTGATCTTCCTTACTTCAGAAATGAATTAGTATTTTCAACAATTGATTTAATGAAGGACAGAACGGTTGATATTGGTTCAGCTATTTGTGATCTTCAAGAGGAAGAAATTCTAGACAATAATATAGTTAAAGCTAATGTTGAGTTAGATAAAAGAAACCAGGGAGTGGCAACGGATTTTGTAAGGGAAATCAACGATAAAAAAAACTATTATCATCATATAGGAATATATGCTTTTAGACCTAAGTCTATAGAGAAATTTATTAACTTGAAACAAACGCGATTAGAAAAAGAAAGAGGGCTTGAACAAATGAGAGCTCTAGAAAATGGAATGAAAATTAAGTTGGTAAAGGTGAAAGAAAACCCTCCAAGTGTAGACACGTTGTTTGACTTAAAAAAAATAAGATTATTTTTTAGAGAAAATAATGTTTAATTATAAACATTATTTAATTATTACTAAGGAAGAAATTTGAAGGCAATATCTTTTCAAGGAATGTATGGGGCTTACTCAGACCTTGTCTGTAGAAAGTTTTATAAGTCTTATAAGACTATTCCTTGCAAGACATTTGAAGAAACACTTAATGCAGTAGTTTCAAACAGATCTTCTATAGCAATGATACCCGTTGAAAATTCTATTGCAGGAAGAGTGGCAGATATGCATTTGCTTCTTGAAAGAACTAAATTAAAGATCGTTGCTGAATATTATCATAAAATTGAACATCATTTATTGGGCAAGCATCAATCAGAAATTAGAGATATACAACGCGTTTATAGCCATGTGCATGCATTAAGTCAGTGTAAAAAAAATATTATAAAAACAAAGCTAACCCCAATTAATTTTATAGATACTGCTGGTGCAGCATCATATATTGCAAATTCAGCGAAAATTTCTGACGGCGCAATCGCATCAGAGTTGTCGGCTAAAATTTATAATTTAAAGATTTTAAAAAGAAATATGGAAGATTCTCCAAAAAATTTTACTCGTTTCCTAGTTTTTTCTAAAGTATTTGGTAAGGTTAGTACGAAAAAAAAAGTGATAACTACTTTGGTTTTTAATACAAGAAATTTACCTGCTTCGCTTTATAAAGCATTGGGTGGATTTGCAACTAATGGCATCAACTTAACTAGACTGGAGAATTTTTTTAGTAATAAAAATTTTGAACAATCTTCTTTTTTAATTGATGTAGAAAGTCATCCAGAAAAGACTTCGTTTATTAATGCATTTGAAGAATTAAAGTATTATTCTTCAAGAGTTAAAGTCCTNGGTTATTANGAAGCATCTAATTATAGNTCATTAATTAATTAATTAATTCCAAACTTTTTTATTAAATGTTAAATTNNTTTGGGAGTTGAAAATAGGCAGTTACTTCGGTAACCCGGTCAGGACNGAAANGTAGCAGCTGTAACGANAGTANTCTGGGTTATATTCAACTCCTCNTAAATAAAATGTNTTGTTATGTCTAAAAATNATCANTATGTAGTNCTNGCNAGGAAGTATAGACCTAAAAAATTGTCAGATTTGATAGGACAAGATGAAATTTGTACTATTATAAAAGGTGCTTTAAATCTGAATAGATTAGCTCACGCGTATTTATTATCTGGAACTCGAGGTGTAGGGAAAACTACCTTAGCTAGAATAATATCAAANGTTGTTAATTGTNCCTCAAAGAGTGANGNNNCNGTAGGTGATCCGTGTGGAAANTGTGANAACTGCNTTTCTATTGATAATGAAAGCAATATAGATGTTGTAGAGCTTGATGCCGCAAGTAGAACTGGAGTTAGTGATGTTAGAGAAATAATTGAGAACATAAACTATAAACCAGTTTCTGCGTTAAAAAAGATTTATATTATTGATGAAGTCCATATGCTTTCAAAAGCAGCTTTTAATGCATTGTTAAAGACACTAGAAGAACCGCCCAGTGATGTTTTGTTTTTATTAGCAACTACAGAAACTGAAAAAATACCNATTACTATTTTATCAAGNTGTCAGCATTTCGAGTTGAAAAGAATNGATACCAAATTATTATCTGAGCATATAATNANNATATCNTCTTATGAGGGNATNACATTAGATAAAGAAAGTTCNGACATNATAGCAAGATCGGCAGAAGGTTCAGTNAGAGATGCGCTCTCAATTCTTGATAANGTNTTAACAAGAGGGAANNTCATCAATAAAAAGATAGTTAANGAAGTATTAGGCTTGTCAGACTTAACGANAGTTTTTTCNCTATTTGAATTTATATGTAAAGGGGACGTGATTCAATCTTTGGAAATTGCTAATTTAATGTATTTAGATGGAGCTTCATTGGAGAGGTTAGCNAAAGAAATNTTAAATATNATNTACTATACNGCTNGGTTTAAATCAGAATTTNATGAAAAAGANCTAAATTTGAATGATTATGAAATTGCTGCTTNTAANAAATATTCAAAAGAACTTGATATGGATGTAATTATTCGTCTTTGGGAAATAATGCAAAGATACTTTGATGAATTAATTAAATCATTTGATCAGAGGAAATCATTTGAGATGATAGTTATCAGACTATGTTATATTTCATTACTCCCAACTCCTTTCGAAGCATTAAACGGAAAGGCAAAGCTTTCTGAAAAAAAAATAGTTAAAAATAATAGTGTGCAAAAAAATAAGATTAACAAAGATTTTATACAAAGTAATAATTTAGCAGAAAAAAAAGAACCAATAATCATAGATGATGATCTTGAACAGATAACTAATACAGACTCTCGTGAAATAGAGTCTTTGAAAAAGTTTGAGAACCTTGTAAATTTAATTGAAAAAAAATCAGAGGTTTTGATTTCTCATCAACTCGAAAATAATTTCAAATTAGTTTCAATTAAATTGCCTGAAGAAAATGCAAATACAGGTATTTTAGAATTAAAAAACTTATTTGAAATAAAATCTCAAGATAANATNCTTTGGAAAGTNTCAAAGATTCTTCAAGATGTAACAGGTTATCGNTGGNTTGTTTCTATTCTNACNCANGGTGGNTTCAAGACATTAAATGAGATTTATATTGAAAGAGAAGAATTAAGAATAAAAGNAATTTCTAANGAAACTGAAATAAAAAAATTGCTTGAAATTATTCCAGGTTCTGAAATAGTCTCTTTAATTGACTCTAAAAACTAATTAAATATAAGGAAATGGATTTGAAATGAGTAATATATCCCAGATTATGAAACAAGCTAAAGCTATGCAGGAAAAAATGAATGAGTTGCAACAGAAAGTTGAGAAAGAGGAAATAGAGGGTTCTTCTGGTGGCGGTTTAGTAAAACTAACATTAAATGGAAAGTATGTAGCAACTAAAATTACAATAGACCCCTCTTTAATGAAAGAAAATGAAACCGATATACTTGAAGATTTAATCATCGCGGCGATTAATGATGCCACAAAAAAAATTGCTGAAAATATGAATAATCAACTTGGTTCAATCTCAGGCGGAATTGATTTGCCACCTGGAATGAAATCACCTTTCTAGTAGATAGTATAAAATGTCTTCGAGCCTGGAAGATATGGTTCAACTCTTTTCTAAATTACCAGGATTAGGGCCTAGGTCAGCTAGAAGAGCAGTTTTCTATATTCTCAAGAATAAAGAAAAACTAATTCCAAGACTATCAACTTCTTTGCTTTCTCTAAAAGAAGAACTCAAAGATTGTGCCAGATGTGGGAATATAGATATTATTAATCCATGCAATATATGCAACAACTATAAAAGGCTAAAGACAAAAATTTGTGTCGTTGAGGAAGTATCTGACTTATGGGCAATAGAAAAAAGCAATTCATTTAACGGTCAATATCATGTGCTTGGAGGAGTACTGTCAGCAATCGATGGTATAGGCCCTGAACAGCTTAATATTACAAGCCTTATAAAAAAATCAAAAGATGATAATGTTGATGAACTTATTCTTGCAACAAACGCAACTGTAGAAGGTCAATTAACAGCACAATTTATAGCAGAACAATTTTCTGATACTAAAATTCTAGTGACAAGGTTAGCTCAAGGTCTTCCTTTGGGAAGTGAGCTTGACTATATTGATGAAGGAACACTTAATACAGCATTTAATTCTAGAAATAGATTCTAATTAATTTTTAATATCTAGGTTTAGGATACTATTGGTTTTCCCAGTTATTTTTTTTGTAGTAATTAAAATATCATTCAAATCATTTTGTGCATTTGAGAAGTGTGAATCTAACTTTTTTACTCTGATTTCTAGTCTTTGTAGTTCATTAGTCAATTGGTTGAGTTGATATTGAATAACGTCAGCATTTTCTTTTATTTTTCTATCTTTAAGTAGACTTTCAATAGAAGTTAAAATAACCCATAATGTTGTTGGAGATATTAGGAAGGTTTTTTTATCATAAAATACTTTAGATATATCTGGAAAGTATTTAAAAATTTCTATGAAAATTGATTCACTTGGTATGAAAATTAGAGCTATCTCTGATGTTTCTCCTGGTATAATATATTTTTTACTTACGTCATCAATATGCTTTAGAATATCATTTTTAAAAGACTTCAGACTAGATTCCTTCTCTTGTTTGTTTGTTGAATTAATTATTTTCTGAAACCCTTCTCTTGGAAACTTTGCATCGATACAAAGCCTACCCAGAGGACCGGGAGACTTGATTATACAGTCAACTCTAGTATTATTTGATAAAGTCTTTTGAAACTCAAAGTGAGCACTAGGAAGGTAGTCTTTAATTAAATTCTCTAATAACATTTCTCCAAACCTTCCTCTTTTTGAAGTATTAGATAAAATATTGGTCAAGCTAATAACATTTTCAGATAAACTAGAGATATTATTTTGAGCATTATCTATAAGGCTAATCTTTTCTCTAATGAAATTAATATTATTTGTTTGTTGTGAGTTTGATTTTTCAACTTTCAAATCAATTTTGTTAATATTGTTTTCAATCAGTTCAATAATATTTTTTTGAAGGTTATCTTGTCTCTCTAATAAAACTTTAAGTCTTTCTTTGTTTCCTGAACCTCTTGAAAAAAAGAAGTTAAAACCAACTATTATAAAAACCCCAAATATAAAAGTTATTAAAATTATTAGCTGAAAATTTTCTATCATTGATAAATCTAATTTTTTTTTATAATTTAGAGTAAAATGAGTTTACTTAAAATTTTAACAATACCCGACCCAAGATTAAAACACAAATCAATAGAGGTTAAAACTTTTGATAATAATATAAATGAAATTATTAAAAATATGTATGAAACCTTATATGATTCAGGTAACGGTATAGGTTTAGCAGCCCCTCAAGTTGGTATATTAAAACGTATTGTTGTTATAGATTTAAAAGAAAGTAATACCTCCAATCCGATTACCTTAATAAACCCCAAAATTTTAAATAAATCTAATGATACTTTTATGAATGAAGAAGGCTGTTTATCAGTTCCAGAGTACTATGCAGAAGTTGAGAGGTCTATAAAAATAGAATATGAATGGTATGACTATCGTGGTAAAAGGAACGAGTCTTCAGCAGATGGACTTTTGTCAATATGTATTCAACATGAAATTGATCACCTTGATGGTATTTTATTTATTGATTATTTATCGTCGCTAAAAAAAAAGATGGCTTTAGAGAAATTAAATAGAATTAAGAAAAAAAAAGTAAAAAAATAAATTGATATGGATGATTTACGTAAAGTAAAGATAGGCTTTTTTGGAACACCAACTTTTTCATTAAGAATACTAAAAGCTTTAAATAGTAGTTTTGCAAATATTAAATATGTCGTAACACAAGCACCAAAACCAGCAGGACGAGGAAAAAGTATTAAGTTTTCTGAAGTTCATCAATGGTCAAATTTGCAAGGCTTGGAGGTTTTCAGTCCTATAAATACCAAAGACCCGGATTTTATAAAAAGCATATTAGCAATAGATGTTGACTTCTTAGTTGTGGCTGCATTTGGACATCTTATTAGTGAAAAAATATTAAATCACCCTAAGCATATGAGTATAAATGTACATGCTTCCCTATTGCCAAGATGGCGGGGAGCAGCGCCTATTCAGAGATCTATTTTGAATGGAGATAAAGAAACAGGTATTTCAATTATGAGAGTTGATAAAAAGTTAGACTCAGGTCCTGTAATAATTAAAGAAAAAACTAGTATAGAATCCAATCATTCTTCAGGTCTTTTACATGATAAGCTCTCAGAAATAGGTTCTAAGCTAATAATTCAAGCAATAAAAGAAATTTATCTTGGAAATCATAAGCTCCATTTGCAAGATGAGGATTCTGTGACTTATGCAAAAAAAATAGACAAAAAAGAAACAAAGATAGTTTGGAATAATACAGCTGATTATAATCAACGATTTATAAGAGCATTCAACCCTTGGCCGGGTGCATGGACAAATATAAGGCAAAGAAAAAAACTTAGAGTCAAAATCTTAGAAAGTGAAGTTGTTCCTGATAAAAACTCTTCAAATCATAATGAAGAACCAGGATTTTGCTCAGACCAACTAGTTGTGAAATGTAAAGAAAATAGTTTAAAAATCATAACAATACAAAAGGAAGGTAAAAAAATAATGACAGCTAATGAGTTTTTAAATGGTAATACTTTTAGAAGCTGTTTTTTAGAATAATTGTATGAGAGTAAAACTTTGTATTGAATATGACGGCACAAATTATGTAGGTTGGCAAAAACAAAAGACAGGTTTATCNGTTCAAAATGAGATTGAAATTTCTCTTAAAAAGATTTTTAAAAAAGAAATTGCATTATTTGTAGCAGGTAGAACAGATTCAGGTGTACATGCAAAGGAGCAAGTAGCGCACTTTGATATAGATTCAAAAATAAAACCATCAAAGATTAGTTCGGCAATTAATTTTTATTTAAAAGGATCCAATAATAGAATCTCAATTTTGGATTCCCAAGAGGTAGACGATTCATTTCATTCTAGGTTTTCAGCAAGGAAACGAACCTATTTCTATAGAATATTAAATAGAAAAAGTCCTTCTCCTTTACTTATAAACAGAACTTGGTTTATACCATACAGTTTGGACGTTCATGATATGTTGGAAGCATCAAAATATTTGATTGGCAAACATGACTTTAACTCATTTCGTTCTAGTCAATGTCAGGCGAAAAATTCAGTTAGGTCCTTAGATGAAATAAATATTTCAAGAAAAGAAGATGAGATTCATTTTTGCATATCTGCAAGATCTTTTTTACATAATCAGGTTAGAATTATTGTAGGTAGTTTAGTTAATATTGGTAGAAAATATTGGAAAAAAGATAAAATAAAGGAAATTTTAGCTCAGAAATTAAGAACTTCAGCTGGCCCAACGGCCCCCCCACATGGTTTATATCTTAAAAAAATAAGTTATTAGAAAAACTTAAAATTAAAAAAAAATTTTTTTAAGAAATTCAAAATATATTTTTGAAAGTTTTTTAATATCAGATATTTTTACATTTTCNTTTACTTGATGCATAGTATTTCCAACNAANCCNAATTCNATAACTGGGCAGATATTTGAAATGAANCTTGCGTCAGAAGTTCCNCCACTNGTACTCATTTTTGGTTTTAATCTNAATNTTTTNTATATAGCNGANGTTAAACTTTTAGATAATTTNTCTGATGAGTTATAAAAAGATTCACCAGACACATTTACGTTCAAATCATAGTTTCTCCCAACCATATTTAATCTTTCTTTTAAAAGAGAAATCAATGCTTTAGAAGTAAANCTGTTATTAAATCTTACATTGAACCTAACGAATGCTTCACTTGGAATTAAATTAGTTACCTGATTATCAACGTCTATTGATGTTATCTCTAGATTAGAAGCTTGAAAAAAATCATTACCTTTGTCTAAGGGTTCTTTTAATTTTGAACAATATTCTAGCAAACTCGGAATTGGATTTAATGCTCTTTCTGGATATGCAACATGCCCTTGCTTACCGTGAANATTTAAAACCCCATTCAAACTACCTCTTCTTCCTATTTTGGCCATTTCACCTAAAAATTTAGGGTTCGTTGGTTCTCCAACAATGCAATAATCTAGTCTAATTTTTTTTTCCCTCAACCAATCAACTACTTTCTTTGTTCCATAATTAGCATCACCTTCTTCGTCACCAGTGATAAGCAAGCTAATAGTCCCGTTAAATTTTTTTTCATATTTTATTAAATTTAGACTTGCTTCTAAATAGGCCCCGATAGCCCCTTTCATATCGCTTGCTCCTCGTCCAAATAGACGACCATTTTTAACTGTTGATATAAATGGATCTGTTTTCCATTGTTCAATATTTCCNGGTGGAACTACATCAGTATGCCCAGCAAAACAAATATTAGGCCCTTTTCCANATTTAAGGTATGCATATAAATTTTTTACTTTTANTGAACCTTTTCCAAACTCTAAAATTTTGCAGGTAAANCCAGATTCCTTTAAAATTTTTTCTATTTTTTCAATCGCACCATCGTTGNTAGGAGTTATACTTTTACACGATATCAGATCAGATGTTATTTCAATAGAATCCATTTATTTATGATCTTAATAATTCATTAATAGATGTTTTTGATCTTGTTTTTTCATCAACTCTTTTGACGATTACTGCACAATATAAACTTGGTCCAGTTTCACCATTTTCTAATTTTTTTCCAGGAATACTTCCAGGCACAATTACTGAGTAAGGGGGGACTCTTCCAAAAAAAACTTCCCCTGTATCCCTGTCAATAACTTTAGTTGATGCACCGATAAACACACCCATGGAAATCACACTTCCAGTTTCTACTATTACTCCCTCAGCAACTTCTGATCTTGCNCCAATAAAACAGTNATCTTCTATTATAACAGGGTTTGCTTGAAGTGGTTCTAAAACTCCACCAATTCCTGCACCTCCTGAAATATGAACATTTTTACCTATTTGAGCGCATGAACCTACAGTTGCCCATGTATCAATCATTGAACCNGAATCAACATANGCNCCTAAATTAATAAAACTNGGCATTAGAACTACATTAGGAGCAATANAAGAGGAAAATCTTATTATACTCCCTGGAACACTTCTGAANCCTCTTTTAGTCCATTCATCCTCAACCCAGCTAGATGTTTTTAAACCAACTTTGTCATACCAAGTGTATTGACCACCTCTAGAGTTTGAGATACCACTTGTAAAAATTGAGTTATCACTAATCTTGAAAGAGAGTAAGATAGCTTTTTTAATCCATTGATTAACCTTCCATGAATCTTGAATTTTTTCACAAACTCTAATAGACCCACTATCAAGATGACTTAACACTTCCTTAACATCATTTTTCACTTCATTATTGAATGAAAAGTTTATCTTTTCTTTATCATTCCAGTAAGATTCTATTTTTTTTTCTATATTTTNCATTTTTTCTCTTTCTTTATCATTTGAGGTGTTTATTTATAGTTTTCAATGCAAATTCTATTGATTTAAACTTAAAATCTACAAAGTGCTCNAGATCANATTCTTTTTCATAATCAAATTTTTCATCTATATGTATTGTTACCATTCCAAAATTATGTGCTTCTAAAAGGTTTATTTTAGTATCCTCAAAGAAAATACATTCTTTTGGATTNACTTTACACATTTCAATCATATTTGAATAAGCTTTTTTTTGAGGTTTAGGAATATAATCAGATTTAATGATGTCAAATATTTTTTCTACAGAGTNATNAATTCCNAGAGCATATANAATTTTTTTAGCCCATTTTTCATCTCCATTTGTAAAAATNATTTTTTTTCCAGGAAGTAANTCTATATTATCTTTGAGNTCNTTTGATTGTTTTAATTTACTTAAATTAATATCATGGACAAAGTCCAGAAACTCTTCTGGATCCAACTTATAGAATTTCATCAAACCAAAAAGTGTAGTTCCATACTGTTTATAAAGTCTCTTTTGTAAAATAAAAGCTTCTTCTTCAGAGATCTNTAAATTTTTTGATATGTATAGTTTCATTTTTTTATCGATNTCATCAAAAACACCACTNGATTTTGGNTANAGTGTNTTATCCAGATCAAAAATCCAGAATTTTTTGTTATAAAACTTATTAAGGTTTGTTGAGNTTATTTGGTAATTAATGTNCCGACTCCGTGTTCGGTGAAAATCTCTAATAGTATTGCATGAGGGAAAGTTCCATCTAAAATAACAGCNGCTTTAACNCCGNTTTCTACAGCNTTTATNCATGTTTCTACCTTAGGAATCATTCCTTCAGAAATTGTTCCATTNNTTATTAGTTTTTTTACATCNTTGATNGAAATTTGAGTTAATAAATTTCCTTTTTTATCTAANACTCCTTTTACATCNGTNAGTANTATAAGNCTTTCTGATTTAACTGAAGNAGAAACATGNCCTGCCATTGTATCGGCATTGATATTATATGTTTCGAATTTTTCTCCGTATCCAATAGGTGCAATTACTGGAATAAAATCAGAATCAATACACCATTTTAAAAAATCTTGATTTATTTTATTAGGTTCTCCAACAAAACCTAAATCATTTGTAACCTTAGTAGATTTTTTTTTACTAGATTTATCCAATTTAGTAGCCTTTACTAACAAAGCATCTTTTCCAGAAAGACCTATTGCTCTTCCTCCCTCTCTATTTATCTCCATTACTATTTCTTTGTTTATAGATCCAGAAAGAACCATNTCTACTATAGGNATAGTNTCTTTNTCTGTTATTCTTAGNCCATTATAAAAGGAACTTTTAACATTAAGTCTATCAAGCATTTTNTTNATTNTAGGNCCNCCTCCATGAACTATNANTGGATTAATTCCNACTTGTTTNAGTAATACTATATCTTTNGCAAAACTCGCTGATAAANTAGATTCACCCATTGCTGAACCNCCAAATTTNATAGTTATATTCTTGTNAGAATATCTTTGCATGAAAGGNAGTGCTTGTGAGAGAATAGATGCNTGTTTTAACCAATCTTGATCATTTGTTTTTGAAATTTTTGTCAAAACANTCTCCTTTTTCACTTTATTGCCAATATAACNTTTTTGAGCTCTTTTATACCTTCATTTTTTTTTGAGCTTGTAAANAAAATCCTTTGGTTAGCGAACTTATTATNTTTAATAATANTATAGATATTATTATAGCAAGAATCTAAGTCATTTTTCTTAACTTTATCAATTTTTGTTAAAANAATNAAAAAATTTCTTCTAAATGACTNNAGTAANTCNANAGCNAAAATATCATTTTTTTTCAAACAATGTCTTGAATCAATTAATAAAAATATTGAAAATAGATTTTTACGTATTTCTAAATAATCAAGAATTAATTTATTCCATTCATAGATTTCAATTTTACTTCTTTTGGCATATCCGTATCCCGGAAAATCCACAAACCTAATTTTTTTTGGAACTTCAAAAAAGTTTAGGGAAGTGGTCCTTCCTGGAGTTTTTGAAGTTCTGGCAATAGAGTTTTGTATTATGGAGTTCAGCAGTGAAGATTTTCCGACATTAGANCTACCCCAGAAACCAATTTCATTAAGATTTTCNTTNGGGAGANTTCTGATATTAGTTACAGATGATAGAAAAAAACATTCATTTTCAATGGNGTTTTGTATCATTNAGNTNAACTATAATTTACTTTTTTTTTGTTTATTNAAAAGAAATGATTGTTGCGCAATTGAAAGNATATTATTGACTGTCCAATAAACTACCATTCCTGAAGGAAATGTAGCTAATAAAAAAGTAAAAACAAATGGTAGCATCAGAAAAATCTTAGCNTGAATTGGNTCAGGTGGAGGCGGNTTAATTTTTTGTTGTAAATACATGGTTAGNCCCATTAGNATTGGCCAAATACCGATNTTTAAAAANGATGGGGGNTCCCAGGGAATTAAACCAAAAAAATTAAATATGCTTGTNGGGTCTGGTGCTGAAAGATCTTTAATCCAACCAAAAAAAGGNGCATGTCTCATTTCNATAGAAACAAAAAGCACCTTATATAATGCGAAAAATATTGGTATNTGAACTAAAATGGGTAAGCATCCAGCTGCTGGGTTAATCTTTTTATCTTTGTAAAGGGCAAACATTTCTTGATTCATCTTTGTTCTATCATCTTTAAAGCGTTCACGTATTCTTTGTATTTCAGGTGTAAGAAGACGCATTGAGTTCATTGATTTAAAGGATTTATTTGCTAAAGGAAATAAAACTATCCTTAGAATAACTGTTAATATTATAATTCCTATTCCAAAGTTTCCAAATAATACGCTTAGATAGTTAAGGACATAAAATAGTGGTTTTGTTAAAAAATAAAACCACCCAAAATCAATAGATAGGTCAAATTTGTTTATATTCAGTTTTTTTATATAAGAATCAATTACTTTAACTTCTTTTGCACCAACAAAAAAATAAGATAATGATGAGGTTTCTTTACCAGGAGAAATTTCTAAAACTTCGTCATTTATGTAGTCTACTTGAATAGAATTTTGTTCTCTTGTTATGTTTTTAAATCTTGCTTTAAATCTTTTATCTGTTTCAGGGAATATTGCTACTTGCCAGTAATGATCTGTTATCCCGATCCAGCCATTTGTAGAGGTTTCAGATATTGTCCCTTTTTCTTCTAGATCATCATAAGAAACCTCTTTAAGCGTATCATTAAATACTCCTAGAGGGCCTTCATGTAGAATGAAAAATTTGTTTTCAGGTCTATAATTTCTTCTTTGAATATAAGCAAAATTTGTAAGATTTATTGTTTCTAGACTATTATTTTCTACCGTATCAATCACTTTAAAAATAAAGTTTTCATCTATTTTAATTATTCTTTTAAATGATATACCATCTTTATTTTTCCATGAAAGAATTATGTCTTCCCCGTTTTTGTATTGTTTTTTATTAGATGTCCATAAAGTATTTTTATCTGGTAATTCCATTTTATCTGATGATGCCCAACCTAATCTTATTAGATAAGGTGAAGTCGAACTTTCTTTCGTTAATACTCTGATATTATGGCTATCTACTTTTATTGAATTTTTATGGTCTTTTAAAATAACATCATCTAATGTTGCCCCATATAGATTTATTGATCCATTTAATCTCTCCATATCAAAAGTGATTCTGTCTTCTTTGTTTTTTGTAACATTCTTCTTTTTCGTTTGAATCCTGCTTTCAATAGAAGGCTCTAAATCTTCTTGATTAATACTTTGCTTTTCAATAACTTTATTCGTTTGAGTTGAAGGATCAATTTTTTGTTTTGGAAAAAATAAATCAAAACCTAGTAGCACTATTATTGAGAAAACAACTGCAAGAATAAGATTTTTTTGATTTTCCATTAACTGCG
The DNA here is from genome assembly GCA_002169685.1 of Rickettsiales bacterium TMED211. The sequence goes on from NHJI01000003.1 coordinate 13,400, forward strand.
CTTGAATTTAAAGATATTTTACAAGTACTTTTATTTGATTAGTAGTAATTATTCAATCAAAATTATTCTATTTTTCCTAATATTTTTAACAGGTCTTCTTCTAAGCTTGAAAAGGTACATTCATTGAAGTTCTTTTTTGGAATGATTTCATAGTCAAAATTTTTTGGTACCTTATTGCAGTTTTTTACAAAAATGGCCCGTAATACCCTTTTTATATAATTTCTTTTTACTGCACCACCTTGTTTTTTGCTTACAGTAAGGCCTAATCTAAAGCTACTGGTATACTTATTACTTTTAACATTAATGATCAAGAACTTACTGTAGATACTTATATGGGTTTTCCTTACAGATAAAAAATCAGATCTTTTTTTCAGATTTTCAAAGCCAAGACTATTCATTATGCAGAGAGTTTTTTTCTTCCTTTTGATCGTCTATTTGCTAATATTTTTCTTCCAGCTATAGTTGACATTCTAGAACGAAATCCATGCCTTCTTTTACGTTTTATTTCACTTGGTTGAAAAGGTCTTTTCATAATTACTCACTTAAAAATGTTATTAATACATTATTTTTTATTTTTTTAAAGAACAAAATTATTTTGCAAAAACAGTTCCATCTCTCCTAAAGTCTGCAACTCCTATATAATGATCATTTTCTTTTTTAATTATCGCAATCCCACTTGTTAAAGGAATTTCAATTATCTTATTCTTTGAACTAATTGATTTTTCTATTTCTTTAATATTAAAACGTTCTTTTTCTAGATAGATTTTATTTGATTTTTTTAAGAAGTTACCTCTTCTCACAGATTCTTCGGGTTTTATTCCATTATAAATTGTATCTAAAATAGTCTTTAATACATATGCAATGATAGCTGTTCCTCCGGGAGATCCCGTAGAAAAGATAAAATCTTTTTTTTTATCTAAAATTATAATTGGAGACATTGAGCTCAATGGTTTCTTGCCGCCTTCAACTCTATTTTTTTTGATTTTTCCATTTTCTTCTGATTGAAAAGAAAAATCAGTAAGCTGATTGTTTAATAAAAATCCATTAACAAATAATCTTGAACCAAATGAGTTTTCTATACTAGATGTGACAGAAATACTATTTCCATATTTATCTAAAATTGAAAAGTGACTTGTAGAATTAAAGTTAGTTCTTGAGCCAGAGTATATTTGTTCTTTTTTATTTTTTAAATATGTATCAAATCTTTTTAATATTTTTTTTTTGTCTAGAAGATAATCATAATCAATTATCTCATATTCTGGGTCTGCCATATAAAGAGATCTTTCCTTATATATAAAAGCCAAAATATCAAGTACATTTTGAAACCCTGTTTTTGAACCTAAAAATCTATAATTTTCGTATATAAACAATGCTTGAGAAATAGCAATACCACCTGAAGAAGGCAAGTCAGGTCCGCAGAAATAAATTTCTTTTAATTCTGTGCAGATACCGTTGCTTTTTTGAGATCTATAGGATGTCATATCATTTAAATTTAAAACTCCGGGATTTAAATGTGAACTATTTACTCTATCAACTATATCTATAGCTATACTTCCTTCATAGAAATCTCGGTAGTTCTTAGAAATTATACTCAAGGTTTGTGCATAACTAGGATTAAGAATTTTTTTTTTAGGGTTATCTCTTATTTCTTTAAAGAAATCATTACTTTCTTCTATTTGCCATAAGTATTTTTCTTTTTTTAGAGATTTTATTAGTCGATTTGGGGGGTAAAAACCATTTTCAGCTAATCTTATTGCAGGCTCAACTACTTTATTCCAAGGTAAAATGCCATAATCAGAGTGGATTCTATATAGCATGTCAATNAAACCCGGGACACCAACAGATTTCCCNCCTAATACCGCGTCATAAAAATTTTTTGATTGGCCATTATTATCTTGAAATANCTTTGGATTAATCTTTCGTGGTGCNTTTTCTCTACCATCATAGTTTATTATTTTCTTTTCCCTCTTGTCATAGTATATGGCAAATCCTCCCCCTCCAATACCTGATGATTGAGGCTCAACTAAACCAAGGATTAATTGAACTGTTACAGAGGCATCTGCAGCATTTCCGCCTTTCTCAAGTATATATTTCCCAGCATCCGTTGCATATTTATTTGCAGTTACGATTACTTCTGATTTACCAATTTTTTTCTTATCAGCGTAATAATTAGTTGAAGTGCTAATTTCTGGCACAATTTGATGTTGGAATTTATCTTTTGAAAAAGACAAGCTTACGTAAAAAATAAAAATAAAAAATAATATATGATACTTAATGTTTTTAAACATGTTTTATAATGTAAATTAATTTTATATTATTTAGAAATTATTTTATAATTACTTCTAGGAAAAAAATTGGGATTAAAAAAAAGACAATTACTTAATCATACACTAAAAAATTTACCTCTATTATGTTTAACGGCATACACAAAACCAATTGCTGAAATAGTTGATTTATATGCTGATATTATCTTAGTAGGAGACTCATTAGGTACTGTTTTATATGGCTTTGAATCTACAAGAGAGGTTACCCTTGATCTTATGATTAATCATGCAAAAGCTGTTTGCAGAAGTACATCTAAGGCGAATATAATTGTTGATATGCCTTATGGAACCTATGAAAACTCTAAGATTAAAGCATATAACAATGCAAAAAAACTAATTCAAAGAAGCGGTGCCTGTGGCGTAAAGTTGGAAGGAGGAGAGAAAATTGCCCCTACAATAGAGTATTTAGTCAATAGAGGAATAAATGTGATGGGACATATTGGAATGTTACCCCAATCTACAAAACATTTTAAAGATTATAAAGTATATGGAAAAAAAGACTGGGAAATTAAACAAATTTTGAAAGATATTGTAAGTCTTGAGAAATCAGGTGTTTTTGGTGTTGTGATTGAAGCAACTACTGAGTCTTTATCAAGAAGAGTTTCTGAAATTTCTAGCATACCAACTATTGGAATAGGAGCTTCTTGCGAATGTTCAGGACAGATTTTGGTCACAGAAGATTTATTAGGCCTTACTGACTTTGAAGCTAAATTTGTTAAAAATTATTGTAATTTAAGGAAAGAAATAATTATTGCATTAGAAAAATTTAGAATTGAAGTAAAGAAAAAAAAATTTCCATCTAAAAGATTTTGTTATAAATGACGGAAGTAATCTTAACACTTAACTCATTGAAAAAAAAACTTAAAGACTTTCAAAATTGTCGTATAAACTTCATTCCAACGATGGGAAATTTGCATTTTGGCCATGAGAGTTTGGTTAGAAAAGCAATAAAAAAAAGCGGGATATCAATTGTAAGTATATTTATAAACCCCCTTCAATTTACGGAAAGCCAAGATTTTAAGAGATACCCAAAAAGTTTAGAAGCTGATTTAGAACTTTTAACGAGTTTGGGTGTAGATTATATCTTACTACCCGAGAAATTCTTTTTAAAAAGTGATTTATTTAACACTAATGTAAGTGTTGGAAACATCTCTAATCTTTTATGTGGTAAAGATAGAACAGGTCACTTTGATGGTGTTGCTACAATAATAGTAAAGTTTTTAAACATTCTTCGGCCAGAATTTATATTTCTTGGTGAAAAAGATTTTCAGCAAGTCCTTGTTGTAAAAAAATTAATCAAAGATCTTAGTTATTCAACAAGAGTTATAACACATAAAATTGTTAGAGAAAAAGATGGACTAGCTTATTCATCGAGAAATTCTAAAATTTCACCATCAAATAGAGAGAAAGCAAATAAGATTTATCAATCTTTAAAGTTGATTCAAACTGAGATAAAGAAAAATCAGTTTACAAACTCAGAAATTAATATTTACAAAAAAAAGTTGATAAAAGCGGGTTTTAAAAAAGTTAACTATCTAGTGATTAGAAAAGAAAAAGACTTATCAATTTTAGGAGTAGAACCTGCACAATGTAGAATCTTCATCTCAGCTATGATGGACGGGGTGAGATTGATTGATAATGTCAAGTTAGGAAAGTTGGTTTGTAAGAGAAATGTTTTTCTCTCAATGGACTAATTTCTAATGTAGATATGAACCTCTTCTGCTTTTGCAGTTGAACTATTTGAGGAAGTGAGCGAAAGTCTTTCACTAGGAACACCCATTTCTGTTATTTGTCTTAAAACTAAAGCAGCACGATCTCTTGCTTTTGATGCAAAACTTGCTACCCCCGTCGGGCTTACTGCAACAATTTCAAATTTAGCTGACGGTTTTTGCTCAAGCGAACTTGAGATGGTTTCAAACAAACCTGCAGAGTAATCTAGATTTGAATCATCAAATTTAAGAACTACTAGAGCATTATCATAATTTATAGGAGCAAACTTTGTTACTGAAGTAGACCCNGTTGAAACTGAACCNTTTGCTGGTGGNGAGGAAACAGAGTTCCCAAATTTCCCTATTTCAACATCAACAGCTAAATTCTTCATATATTGTCTCTCATCATTTAAAATCCCAATTTCTCGTGAGATTCTATTTTCAAGCTCACCCATCAATCTATCATATAAAACTTTAGTTCTTTCCACATCATCTCTTAGAACTTTAAGTTGATTGTGATCTTCATCGATAGCACCAGCAATGAAGAAACTCGAACCTATGGCTTTCTTTAAGTGACTAATTAAAGCAAAATCTGCTGTGACTCTATTGTTAACAATTTGGAGGTTGTTAACATTATTCTGTATATCTTCCAATGCTCTTTGCGCATCATTCCATTGTCCAACTAAAATTGGGTTTCCAGGAGTTGTCCCGATTTGAAGTCTTGATCTAATAGCACTAGATAGACCTTGATAAACAGTAGTTTGCTCATCCACAAGATCTTTAAATCTCAGATAATCATTATTGTGAGCAGAAATAGCCGTTTGAATGCTCGCTAAATCTGATCTAAACTGATTTATCTTGCCTCCTACAAAAGTTCCTGTTGGACCGGTGTCGGGCTGAATATACTGAGGTGGAGGTGCGTATTGTGATGGAGGGATTTGTGCTGTTGGCCCGTCAAAATTGGGTTCTTGATTTACAATTTGAGTTTCCTCAATTGAAGGAGGAGTTACAACTTCCTCATCTGACAGAGATGGAAATACATATTCTTGAACACTTGAACAAGAACTAAAAATAAAAGTTATTAATATTAGTGAAAAATTTTTTAATTTCATGATAAAAAAATATTTAATGTAAGTTACTATTGTTATATGACAACATATATCCTAAAGTTGCCTTAAAATAAACCAAAAAAATTTATTGTCTACCCATTATAGTTTTTTTATGATTAATAGATTGTTAAATGTTTCTTTTTTTATGACAAGTTTTAGGCTCGATTGCGCCCGTGGCTCAACTGGATAGAGCATCTGACTACGGATCAGAAGGTTGGGAGTTCGAATCTTCCCGGGCGCGCCAAGATGCAATTTTTTTCTTAAAAATAAATTCTTTTATACCACCTGTTGACAATAAAAAGGTTTAAATTACTATATATAGTATCGAAATCTAACCTTAACTAATTATATAAAACAGATGAGTGATAGTCAAACAGCCGAAATTATTGATGTCCAGATTGATAGATTGGAACACGAAGAGTCCTTTCCATTAAAAAAGAAAACTTTAGAGGATATAGAGCCTGACTACACAAGGGATGCTTATTTAACTGATTTTGGTAAAGCCACTTTAATTGATAGATATTTGCTTCCTGGTGAAAAATTCCAAGATATGTTTGTCAGAGTAGCTAAACAATATGCAGATGATTATGAGCATGGTCAAAGAATATATAATTATATTTCAAAGCTTTGGTTTATGCCGGCGACTCCAGTTTTATCAAATGGTGGAGCAAAAAGAGGTCTCCCAATCTCGTGTTTTTTAAATTCAGTGCAAGATAGTTTGGATGGTATTCTTTCAAAATGGGGAGAAAATGTCTGGTTAGCTTCAAATGGAGGTGGAATAGGAACATATTGGGGAGATGTTAGGTCAATTGGAGAAAAAGTTAAAGGAAATGGACAGACATCTGGAATAATTCCATTTGTAAGGGTCATGGATTCTTTGACTTTAGCTATATCGCAAGGTGCTCTTAGAAGAGGTTCGGCTGCGTGTTATTTAGATGTTCATCATCCAGAGATAGAAGAGTTTCTTGAGATAAGAAAGCCCTCTGGTGATTTTAATAGAAAAAGTTTAAATTTACATCATGGTATAAATATTACTGATGAGTTTATGGAATGTGTTAAAGAAGATAATGAGTTTTCTCTCAGGAGTCCCAAGAACAATGAAGTTTTAAAGAAAGTCAATGCTAGAGAGTTATGGCAAAAGATACTTGAAACACGAATGGCAACAGGAGAGCCATATTTAGTTTTTGTAGATACCGTAAATAGATCGATGTCCAAACATCAAAAAGAAAGTGGGCTTAAGGTTACTACATCAAACCTTTGTAGTGAGATAATGCTTCACACAGGCATTGATCACAAAGGTAAAGAAAGAACGGCAGTTTGTTGCCTTTCTTCTGTAAATCTTGAAAAATGGGAGGAATGGGAATCAGAAACAAAATTTATTGAAGATATCATGAGATTTCTTGATAATGTGCTTGAAGACTTTATTGATAGAGCCCCTGATGCAATGAAAAATGCAGTTTATTCAGCAATGAGAGAAAGATCTGTCGGCTTAGGTTCAATGGGCTTTCATTCTTTTCTTCAAAAAAAAGGAATTCCGTTTGAAAGCTCTCTTGCAAAGAGTTGGAATATGAAATTTTTTAAACATATAAGAAAAGAAGCTGATAAAGCGTCTCTAATTCTTTCTATTGAAAAAGGAGCATGTCCTGATGCATTAGAAAAAGGAGTTAAAGCAAGATTTAGTCATAAATTAGCAATCGCTCCTACTGCTTCAATAAGTATTATTTGTGGGGGAACAAGTGCATGTATAGAGCCAGTCCCAGCAAATGTATATACCCATAAGACCCTATCAGGTTCTTTTACGGTAAAAAACAAATATTTGGAGAAAGTTTTAGAAGAGAAAAAACTAAACACTGAGAAAGTATGGCAATCTATATTGGAAAATGAAGGTTCAGTTTCACACCTTGATCAGTTAAATGATAACGAAAAAGAATGCTTCAAAACTGCGTTTGAGATTGATCAGCGTTGGGTTGTAGAGTTTGCAGCTGATAGAACTCCTTATATTTGCCAAGGACAATCAATAAATCTTTTTCTTTCGTCAGATATTGATAAATGGGATTTAATGATGTTACACTGGAAAGCTTGGGAAACAGGAGTAAAAAGCTTGTATTACTGTAGGTCAAAATCCATACAAAGAGCTAGTTATGCTGGAGTTGAGGCAGATAATACAAAGAATTGGCCTGCAAAGAATATTGTAGAGGAC
>NHJI01000004.1 GCA_002169685.1 Rickettsiales bacterium TMED211
AAGAAAGTCCAAATTCTGGATAGACCTTTTTAGAAGNTCAAGTATTCCATGTAGTACTATTGATANTATAAAAAAGGTAATGAAAAANCCNCAATTAATTAAAAGAAATATGATTCAAGATTATATTGAGTCTTCATCACATAANATAAAAGTTTCNGGAAACCCNATTAAATTTAATGGAATAAAAGAAAATAAAATTGCAAAAAAAGCCCCAACTCTAAATCAAGATAGAAAAAAAATTCTTGAAGAGTTTGGTATTACTTAGTTTTCCCAAGGGGATTTTTTNATAATTGTCTTACTAATTAACTTTGATTTTCCTCTTATATTATTTTTTTCTTTAAAAAATAACATCACATACAATAATCCAGCAATAAAACCCCCAATATGGGCTAACCAAGCAATATTAGAATCATCACTACTTATAGATGCGTTNATAAATTGAATAACAAACCAAAAACCTAACACTACAAACGATGGTAACCTCATAGTAAAGAAAAAAAATAACAATGGTATTATTACAGTTATTTTAGCTCTGGGAAATAAGTAAATATATGCTCCTAAAACTCCTGCAATAGCCCCGGAAGCACCTATGAGTGGGATAGCTGTTTTTATATCAGCTAAGTATTGAACAAATGTAGCTACTATTCCACATAGCAAATAAAAAATAATGAATCTCTTGTAACCTAGTTTATCCTCTACATTATCTCCGAAAATCCATAAATAAAGCATATTTCCGAGAAAATGTAACCACCCTCCATGCATAAACATTGATATAAGAATAGTTAAGATAGGATAAAATGTTGGTTTATCAAAATAAGGATTAAATAGACTCGCTGGTTTGAAACCAAAGTAATAGATATATTCCTGATTATTTATTGATGTATTCTGAGCAATGAAAATAATAGAACATATAATAAGTATTAACCACCTTATAATAGGCTTATTTTTAGTTGGGTTATCATCTTTTATTGGAATCATTGGATACTTATACCAAATATTAAATTATATAGGAATATTAGTCTAATAAACTAAAAAAAAGGTTGATATGTTCTACTTTTGTTCTTATAAAGATATCATGAATAAATATTTGAATAGCAGAGTGCTTCTTCCTATATATTTATGTAAAGTAGAAGCAGGATTCCCGTCACCAGCAGAAAACTACGTTGAGCAAGAGCTGGATCTTAAAGAGCATTTAATAAGAAATTCTGATTCAACTTTTTTAGTAAGAGCTACTGGAAAATCAATGGTTAATGTAGGTATTTCTCCAGGAGATATACTTATTGTAGATAAAAGTTTAGAGGCAAAAAATAACTCCATTATAATTGTTTCAATTGACGGAGAATTAACAGTTAAAAGGTTAATAAAAGATAATGAAAATAAAAAATCATATCTCAAGTCAGAAAACTTAGATTATCCAAATATAGATTTAAAAATAGAAAGCGATACAATGATTTGGGGTGTGGTTACCTATTCTATTCATAAAACTACTTAACAAAACTTATGATAGGATTATTAGACTGTAATAACTTTTATGTTTCTTGTGAAAGGTTATTTAATGTGCGTTTAACCAATTCACCTGTGGTTATTTTATCTAATAATGATGGTTGTGTGATTTCTAGATCTAATGAAGCTAAACAACTAGGAATAAAAATGGGAGAACCATTTTTTAAAATTAGAGAGAAAGTAAAAACCTTAGGAATACATGTTTATTCATCTAATTACTCTCTATATGCAGATATTTCAAGAAGAGTAATGAACATTATTATGAAAGATTGCCCAGAAATAGAAATTTATTCGATAGACGAAGCTTTTATAAATTTAAATGGGATTAAGAATGATGAAGAATTTTGTTCTAATTTAAGAAAAAAAATACTTAAATGGACAGGTATACCAGTTAGTATTGGAATAGGGAAAACAAAGACTCTCGCAAAAATAGCTAATAGAGTTGTTAAAAAACAAGAAATATATAATTTGTTATCTAGCTTTATAGGTGTTTATAAAATTAAATCTGATACAAAGTTTAAATATATTCTTAAAAAAACTAACATAGAAGATATCTGGGGAGTAGGCAGAAATATAGCCAAATTTTTCAAAAATAATGGTATCATTAATGCTTTTGATTTTATTAAAATTAATGAGAATTTTGCAAGACAAGAAAAAGGTATTTTAATAAAAAAAACAATTCTAGAGTTACGAGGAATAAATTGTTATCCACTAGAGATAAAAAAAACTAATAAAAAAAGTATAAGAGTCTCTAGATCATTTGGGAAAAAAATTTCTTCTTATGTAGATTTGGAATCATCATTGATCGTTTATACTCAAAAAGCTACAGAAAAATTAAGAGATTATAAATTACTCTGTAATTCAATTACTGTTTTTTTAGAAACATCTAGATATAGAAATAATTATTGTAAGAGATCTGATACGTTTTTATTTCTTCAAGCTGAAATGGATTCAAGGAAAATTTGGGCTAAAGCTAAATATTTGCTGAATAAAATTTATCTTAAGAATACTTTATATAATAAAATAGGAATAATTTTATCAAATTTCTCTAAAGAAAATAATATTCAAAACTCATTATTTGATTGTTACGATAAAAACAGTGTAGTTTTGATGAGAGTGCTTGATGATATAAATAAAAAATTCGGAGAAGGAAAAATAAGAATCGCTTCTGATAATTATGGAGTTTTTTATAAAAATAAATTACAAAATTCTTCGAAGAGTAATAATTGGTTTATGAAATCTGACTTTTGCTCCCCTTGCTATACTACTAGNTGGTGTGATATACCAAAAGTAGAGATCAAATAAAATCTAAATAATTATATATGATATTATGAATGAAATAGAGCAAAAAAAGAAAGCTTCATCTATAGTTAGAGAAGCAATTNGGAAAACTCAAGAATTTGATATTGANCCATATATATCAATNGGAGCTTTTATAGATGAAACAATNAGAGAACTNTCAAAACAAAATAGTGATGAAAGAATANCNAANTTTCTAGAAAGTATAGCTGAAAAAGTAAGAANGGGAATTTATAGNAAAAAAAAGTAATATTAGTTANTAAAGGCTNTATTAACCTTNTATTTTTTTATTAAAANATCTATATTTTNATAGCGTGGCTTTTCACTTCTTATTTNCTCTAAAAGACTTTTNGCCTTNGGNGATANTTNTTTNCCTTTTATNGATACTAAGCCCTCAAATTTATTATTTATTATTTTGACTTTGTTTTTTTTTATAACATTTTGGCAAATCATACCTTGAGGATTTTTTTCATAAATATCTGACAACCTATAAAATGTTTTCATACCTTTTGGAGAAATATTTTTAAGAACTCTGGGCTTCCAATTTTTTGGATGAGCAAAATCTAATTTATCAGAGTTTATAGCTCCAGAAATAACAAATTTTTTCAATAACTCATATGCTAAAAAAGACATATTAAATTTNGTGCTAAAAAAAGATAATTTGTTATTTTTAGATTTTGTTNTAGAATTATTCTTATTAAATGAAAAAAAAGACATAATANACAATATAATGTCTTTTTTTGGATATGTAAATACTATATGTTGATTTAAGTGGATATGTTAAATTTGGATAATTTGTTAATTAATGAATATTTTGATAAAATAAAAGGAGTTTCTTTTTTTGAAAACCTTGAAAACTTTCACATTTTAATAATTTTAAGTGGTTTTTTATTCCTAATTATTTTTATTATTTTCTACTTCTTTTTATTTAAAAAAAATAACAAGAGTATTGGTATAGATAATAACAAAAATAAACCAACTCTTAATGATATCGTAAATGATACTGATAAAAGTACTAAATTAGATAATAATCATAATGATTTTATTGATGTATTAGTTGCTATCGAGGAAGAAATGGCTGCGATTAGAGAATTGTATGTAGGTGGTTACATAACTAAAGGAATATATATTTCAGAAACAGATAGATTGTACGAAAAAGCTAAAGTTTTTGGACTTTAGATAATTATCACTTATAGTCTTCTGACCAAGCAGCTGCCAGTAGCTGTCTAATCCTGGTGATGTTGTCTTTCGATGACTCGGGTATTATTATTTCTGTTTTTTTTCTTTGTATGTCTGCATTTAACCAAAACATTTCTATAGATTCTAGAATTGAATCTTTTTCTATTTTAGCTCTTTTTACATGCATATTAATTGATTCTTTAATCTCGGATAAATTACGATTCATATTATACACCTAAAGTGGAGGCAATTTCAAAAACCACTCTAGTTTCTTTTTGGTACACTTCTTTTGTAATATATCCCTTTAAATATAATTCTCTAATATTCTCCATCTCTTGTCTAATAAGNTTTAATTCTTTTTCGTTGATTTCCATATTCTTAATTATAGATTATAATATTAATATTTGAAACTTCTTTATAGTATTAATTTTAAGAAATAATGAAAAAAAAATTATCAAAATCTCTTAGTCGTATTCAGAGAAATCAACCTGATGATATAGATATGGTTGATGAAATTAAAAAACTATCTCCATATGAAATAAGCGTTTTTAGATCCCTTAAAAAAAAATATGAACTTTCTTATGCCTCTAAAGGACCTGAAGACTTAACTAGTTCATCAGACGAATTAAGTGAGGGAGCTAAAATTACTCTTAATAGAATAAACAAAGGAACTAAATTTGTTTTCAAAAAGGAATNATTTATTTTTAATTGTTTTTTTTACAATTTTGTTTTTAATTCAAACTGAAGTATCAGCAACAAAATTAGTAATAACTATTAATAAAAATATACATCATTTAATTGTTGATTTAGCATTAACTGAAGAAGAAAAAAAAAGAGGGTTAATGTTTGTTGAAGAACTACAAAATACTAATGGTATGCTTTTTATATATAAAAAGCCTAGGGTTCTAAAAATGTGGATGAAAAATACAAAAATTGATTTAGATATTATTTTTATTAATGAAAATAATTTAATTTCATCGATTAAAAAGGGGCTCAAGTTATCTAGAAAAATAATTTCATCTGATTTCCCAGTGCTAGCTGTACTTGAAATCCCTTCTTCATGTAATGATAAAATGAAACTAAAAAAGGGAGATAAAATAGAGTGGAAAAGAATAAATGATTTAANAANGGTGAGTCCTAGTCTATTTCCTTGTATTAGTTAATTAAGGNATTGATTTTTTTATTTATTTTTGTTTGAAATAAATGTTGATAAGATCNTTATATGGGCAAANTTATTGATAAATATATCATTGAAAANCCAGGNTTTNATTATGANTTAACTGAANTAATTCAAAAAACAAAGTCTGAAAATAGTCAGGAAATAGANGATNTATANTCAACAATTAATTCATTAAGAGAAAAGCTTGATGAGTCTTTGTATGAAAAAAATCAAGCTGTTCAACAAGCTATTTCTTTAAAAAATGATGAAATAAATCAATTAAAACTTACAGTGAGTGAGTTGAGGCAACAATTAGAAAAACTAAAATTTGATATGAAAGAGTCAGTTCAACAACAAAAGTTAATTTCTGCTAATGAAATAAAAGAATTAAAAAACTCTTCTTTTAATTTACGAAATGAGCTTGAGAATCTNAGGTATGAAAAAGACAAGGCAGTTCAAGAAGCGGTTTTATCAGCTTCAAGTGAAATAAAGGATTTAAAAAAGTCATCGCAGAAGTTAAGAGATGAGTTGGAAGGCTTAAAATATTCTAATAAAGAGGAGATTCAAAAAGCTGTATTAGATTCAACTAATGAGATCAAACAACTCAAAGGTTCTTCAGTNACACTNAGAAATGAGTTAGAAAAATTAATANNAAAATATAAAGATAGAGAATAATGAAAAAAAAAGAAATATCACTTGATCAAACNTTACAAAAATTAAGAAGAACTGAACTTTTATTAGAGATAACAAAAAAGATTGCAGGAATAAGTAANCTTAGTGAAATTCTATGGACACTAATCGAATTTGTNACNAAAGAGCTTGATGCTGATCGAGGAACTNTTTTTTTAAATGATACAGAAACTAATGAATTATATTCTAGGGTTGCACAAGGAGAGCTGACAAGAGAGATAAGAATATTAAACAATGTTGGAATAGCAGGAGCAATTTTTAATAGCGAAAAAGGAGAAATTATTCATAACGTCTATAATGAACAAAGATTTAACGACCAAGTTGATCAAGAAACAGGTTATAAAACAAAAAATATGATTTGTTCTCCAGTTAAGACTGTTGCCAATCAAACTATCGGAGTGATACAAATCTTAAATAAAAAAAAAAGGAAGGTTTACTAAAGATAATCTTCTTTTCGTTAAATTAGTGGCGACGCAAGCAGCTGTTTCAATTCAAAATGCTCAAAATACAGAATATTCTGAAAAACAAAGAGCAAAGGAAATGGAATTTATTAGCATTGTATCAGATGTTACTGCAGAAATAGATTTAGGTGCGCTTTTAAAAAGAGTAATGGAAGAAGCTACCAGAATGCTAAATGCAGACCGAGCAACATTATTTTTAAATGATGAAAAAACAAATGAGTTGTTTTCGAGAGTTGCTATGGGCGATGGAATTGGAGAAATTAGGTTACCAAATACCGCAGGTATTGCAGGCTCTGTTTTTACTTCAGGTCAATCTATGAACATTCCATATGCTTATGCTGATTTAAGATTTAATCCAGCATTTGATAAACAAACAGGTTATTTTACTAGATCAATTTTATGTGTTCCAGTTATAAATAAAGAAGGAAAAGTTATTGGGTGTACTCAAGTTTTAAATAAAAGTGGTGGTAAGTTCACTTCTGAAGATGAATCGAGACTAAAAGCATTTACACAGCAAGTTGCAATAGCATTGGAAAATGCAAAATTATTTGAAGATGTATCTAAGTCGCGAAAATATAATGAAAGTATGCTATCCAGTATGTCAAATGGGGTCATAACAATAAATAGTGATGGAATAATTGTTACTTGTAATAAGTCAGGTCTTAAAATCTTAAGGTCAAATGAAAATGATGTGATAAAAAAATCAAGTAAGGATTTTTTTTCAGGAAATATATCATGGATTTATGATAAAATCTCAAGTGTAAATGAATCAAAAGAACCTGATCTTATAATGGATGCTGAAATAGAGATCAAAAACCCAGATACGAGTAAATCTGAGAAAATTTCAGCAAATTTAACTATTTTACCTCTGATAAACGAAGATAGTGATGGAAGAACAGATCAATCCGATGATTTCCTTGGAACTCTATTAATGTTTGAGGATATTTCATCTGAAAAACGAATGAAGTCTACTATGTCCAGATATATGGACCCTGGAATTGCAGACCAGTTGCTTGAAGAAGGGGCAGATGTTATGGGAGGTTTAGATACGACTGCAACACTATTATTTTCGGATGTAAGAAGTTTTACTACTATTACTGAAACATTGGGAGCACAGGGGACCGTTAAACTTTTAAATGAATATTTTGAGATTATGGTAAATTGCATAACAGAACAAGGTGGAATGTTAGATAAGTTTATAGGTGATGCGATTATGGCAGCATTTGGATTACCTATTAGTCATGAA
>NHJI01000005.1 GCA_002169685.1 Rickettsiales bacterium TMED211
ACCGCCTATCAAACCTGCAATTATTGCGAAAATTAGATAAAGTATACCTATATCTTTGTGATTAGTTGAAAATAGGTAACGTTGAATAAAATTTGGTTCTGCATGACTATCTGACATAATTATCTCCCTTGATTACTATTTGTGTGCAATATTTTTATTTTCAATTGTAATATTTGCAAATTCTTCTTTTGCGACATCAACCCATTCGGCGAAATCTTCTTCGGTTACAGCTTTAATAGTTATTGGCATAAACCCGTGGCCAGGACCACATAACTCTGAACACATTCCATAATACATACCAGGCTCATTAATATAAAAGTATGTTTCGTTGAGTCTTCCAGGTATTGCATCCATTTTAACGCCTAGAGAGGGAACTGACCAAGAATGAATAACACCGGAAGGATCACTTGTGATCAAAACTTTAATATTTTTTTTAACAGGGAGCACAAGCATGTTATCTGTAGAAAGCATTCTCGGCTGACCTTCAGTAAGCTCTTCGTCAGTTAGCATTATTGCATCAAAAGCTAGATCATCATGATCAGGGTATTCATAACCCCAATACCATGTATACCCTGTTGCTTTAATAGTCATATCTATATTTGAAAAATCATTTTGCTTATATAATAATCTAAATGAAGGAATAGCTATGACAACAAGTATTAATACGGGAATCAGAGTCCAAGCTACTTCAAGCACAGAGTTGTGGGTAGTTTTACTTGGAACTTTATTTTTTTTTGCACTAAACCTATAACAGACATAGGCTAACAACAAAAACACAAAAATAGTGATTGCTGTTATTATCCAGAAAACAATGCTGTGAAAGTTTATTAACTCTTCCATTAATGGTGAAGCTGGTTCTTGAAAGCTTAATTGCCAGTCTTTTGCCAGACCAAGACCATCAGCAAAAAGATGAGTCGGAAATAATATTAGACCAAGAATTTTATATATATTTTTCATAGTTGTTTAAATTTTAGTTAATAGACATAATATAGTTAAGTAAATAAAAAAAACAATTGTTACAAATAAAAAAAAAAGTAACAATCATTTTATAATAAATATCTATTATTGTTGATATGATTTAAATTTTTATGATAAGTAATTTTGATGAATAAAATTGAAAAGCATTGGTCTACCGAAAAATCAGCTAAACTTGTTGATGAAACCTTGTCTTCATACGATGATGGAGAACTATTTGTTGAGAAAACTGTAAGCGAGAACTTAATCTTTGATGATAATAAAATAAAAAATGCGAGCTTTGATGAAGAAAAAGGTTTTGGTTTAAGAGTTGTTAAAGATGACTCTATTGGTTTTTCACATAGTTCAGAATTGACAGATGCGTCACTCTTGAAAGCAGTAAATGCTGTAAAGACGCTTAAAAATGGCAGCAATTCCACAAACACCATTCCAAAAAAAACAAATAATACTTTATATTCTGATGAAAATCCAATTCAGTTAGTTGAGTTCAAGTCTAAAATCAACTTATTGGAGAATATTAACTCATATGCTAGATCTAAGGACCTTAGAGTTAAACAAGTTTCTATAACATTAGCTGCGAACTATCAAAATATTGAGATTTATAAAGAAGGTGGGATTACATTTAATGATTCAAGACCTTTAGTACGGTTAAATGTAAATGTTTCAATTGAAAGAAATAATTCTATTGAAAATGGTTCTTATGGATTTGGTGGACGTCATATGTATGATCTACTTTTTATGGAAAAAAATTGGAAAAATGCCGTTGATAAAGCATACAATCAAGCTTTAGTGAGACTTGATGCTGTTGAAGCACCTGCAGGAGAACAAACAGTAATTCTTGGCCCGGGTTGGCCCGGAATTCTTTTGCATGAGGCTATNGGACATGGTCTTGANGGNGATTTTAATAGAAAAAAAACTTCAGCGTTTGCAGANCTTGTTGGTAAGAAAGTAGCTTCAGAACAAATTACGATTGTTGATGATGGAACTTTACTTAATAAAAGAGGATCTTTAACTATCGATGACGAAGGAACTCCCTCCCAAANAACTGTTTTAATNGAAAATGGTATTCTTAAAAATTTTATGCAGGATAGATTAAATGCAAAATTAATGAATACAAATGCTACAGGGAATGGAAGAAGAGAAAGCTATTCTTGTATCCCNATGCCTAGGATGACTAATACCTATATGATGGACGGAAAATATGAACATAATGAATTAATTNAATCTACTACAAATGGAATTTATGCAACNCAATTTAGTGGGGGTCAAGTTGATATAACATCTGGAAAGTTTGTTTTTAGTGCTTCAGAAGCATATGAAATAAAAAATGGTAGAATAGGTAGACCTATCAAGGGAGCAACTCTTATTGGGAATGGACCGGATGTTTTAAAAAAAGTTTCAATGGTTGCTAATAATTTAGAACTAGATAACGGAATTGGAACATGCGGAAAAGAAGGGCAATCTGTTCCTGTTGGAGTTGGCCAGCCTAGTCTTAAAGTGGATAATCTAACAGTTGGCGGAACTGTTTAGTTTTTCTTATGAACCTCATCAAATATTTTTTCCTCATAAAGAATAAANTCCTGAATCATTGTAAGCCATAATTTTTCAACGAGACTTCCCGGCAAACCTCGCTTATTTCCTTCTTCTTTTAATCTCTCTATTATCTTATCTATTCTAACTTGATCAACAATCTGATCTCTATTTTTTTGTTTTACAGCTTCAACAACTAATTCTTTTCTTTTNNATANAAGGTCGAGGATTTCTTCATCAATTTTATCAATNGAATTTCTTACTTCTAATATATTTTTAAAATTTTTTTTCATAAATAATTTANTAAAATTTGATTATGATAANCTCATAAAGTTAAAAAGAGTTNGATTNATATATTATATCAATATTTTGTTCCCATTTCTCTAAAAACAATTTTTTCCATACTTCTGCTGGTGACTCTCCTGAATCAAGAATAGANGATAAAGTATTTAAAAAAATAGTTTCATTTTTTTTCTCCTCATTAAAAATAGCTCTCNTTGATAATCCTTTACTGGAGAGTTGTAATAGTTTTTTTAAAAAAACTTTTATATCTAANTTATCAGGTGTTTTTGATTGCAAACCACTTTTAGCCACATCATCGTAGAAATTTTGACGACCCATATCGGTCCATGAACTGACTAAATTCCAGGTCTCATCAAGAACATCTGAGTCATACAATATACCTGTCCAGAAAGCCGGTAAAGCGCAAACACTTGACCAAGGGCCACCATCAGCACCCCTCACNTCNAAGTATTTCTTCAATCTNACTTCTGGAAAAGCTATAGTTAAGTGNTCATTCCAGTCATCTAAAGTTGGGAAAATTCCNGGTAATTTTTCAAGTCCACCCTCCATAAACTTTTTAAAAGAATCTCCTGAACAATCAACGTACTGACCATTTCTTTTGACAAAATACATGGGAATATCAAGTAAATAATCAACATAACTCTCAAAAGAAAAACTTTCATCAAATACAAAAGGAAGTATTCCACATCTAGATTGATCTGTTTGTGTCCATATCCAAGACCTATAACTTAAATAATTAGTCAACTCTCCTTCTATAAAAGGAGAGTTTGCATAGAGTGCGATTACTGCAGGTTGAATAGATAAACTTACTCGAAACTTTTTTATCATATCTAATTCAGAATCATAATCTAAATTTGCTTGAATTGTTGAAGTTCTGAGCATCATATCAAGGCCATTAGTTCCAGTTTTCTGCATATATTTTCTCATAATTTCATACCTTTGTTTTGGCATTATTGGGATCTGATCCAATTTCCATTTAGGTAAACAGCCCATTCCCATATATTCTATTCCCATAGGCCGTGAAACTGAGTTTAATTCAAATTGGTGAGATGTCACTTCTTGGCAAGTATGAAATAAATTATTCAGTGGAGCTCCAGATAACTCAATTTGACCTCCTGGTTCGAGTGTTATTGTGCTTCCAGCTTTTTCTAGAGCTATTAGTAAATTATTTTCAAAAATTTTTTTCCAACCAAACTTTTTATGTAGTTCAGAAAATAAAACATTAATATCATCGTAAGATATTGGTTTAAAATCTTTTCTAAAAAAACCAAATTTTTCATGTTCAGTTCCAATTTTCCAATCATTTTTTGGTTTACAACCACTTTCNATGAACTCGACTAAATCTTTTTTATTAATTANTTTTTTATCCATNTACTAGGAATCTGTGTGNGCTCTGATGCAAGAAAGAGCATAAATTGCNGCNGTATCGGCTTTAAGAAGTGANTTTCCNAGTGAAATAAANAAAACTTCTTTTTGATTCAAAAATTCTTTCATATCATTTTTCGACCAACCACCAACTGGACCAATNAAAATTGCTAATTTCTTAAATTTATTTTTCNCTAAAATTTTCATTATTGAGTTATTCTTTTTTTTTTCATCACACATAATAATCTTTCTGTCAGAATCTATTTTTGTGAAGAAATCTTTTAATTTTGTCACTTCGTCAATTTTCGGAACATTAATATTTTCTGATTGTTCAGTAGCTTCAATAGCAATTTTATTTAATCTTGAATAGTTCAATTTAATATTTTCAGAAAATTCAGTTTTTAAGGGGAAAAAATTATTAACACCAATTTCAGTTGTCTTTTCTATCAAATACCCGATATTCCTTGGCTTTATAACTCCAAAACAAATCCAGATGTCTAAATGAGAGCATTTTGTTGCTTTCCTGGTTTGATTAGTTGGAATTAGTTTTAACTCTTTATTTACATATCTTACTTTAGCTAACCATTCACCATCATAACTATTAAAAATAAATATCTTTTCTTCTTCTTTTTTCCTCATTACATTTTTAAGATAATGAGATTGACTTTTAGATAGAACTATCTCACTTTCTNTTCTAATGTTTTTCTCTATAAAAATTCTAATTTTGGTCATTACTTTGTTTAGATATAATTTAAATCATAATAAAAACTATGATTAAGTCATCATCAAACAAAATTTATTTATTTTTTCTATTAGGTAGATACCATAAACCTTATGGGTCTTTCCTTTTAATGTGGCCATGTTTTTGGGGGGTTTCATTTCTTAATCAAATTTCATTGGTTGATTTATGGTATCTAATACTCCTTGCTTTTGGTTCTTTTATTATGCGTGGAGCAGGATGTACAATTAATGATATCGTTGACCATAAATATGATGCAAAGGTTGAAAGAACTAAAAATAGACCATTAGCATCAAAAAAAATAACAATTTTAGAGGCTATTTTTTTTCTTTTTATTCAGTTACTTCTTGGTCTGGTAATATTAATAAATTTTGATAATAGAACCATCTTAATTAGTCTTTCAATTATACCATTAGTATTTCTATATCCATTATTTAAGAGATTTACTTTTTTTCCTCAAGTTATACTGGGTCTAATTTTTAATTGGGGGGTATTAGTNGGGTTCTCGAGTTCAAATGAGTTTATTAATATAAATATTATCTATTTATATTTTGCAGGAGTATTATTAACTATTGGATATGATACAATTTATGCTTTTCAAGATATAAATGATGATAGAAAAATCGGGCTCAAATCTCTTGCAATTAAAACGAGTAAATTCCCCAGGTTTTATTTGGGTTTGATATACGGGTTTAGCACTTTGCTATTCTGCATATCTTTTTTTAAAAATTACGGGATCAATTTTCTATCTATTTTTTTCTCTTCCTTCATCTTTTTATTTTTATTAATGCAAGTCAAAAATTTCGACATTAACAATAAACAAATGCTTCAAAAACAATTTGTTTCTAACTCTTATCTTGGAGGGTTTATTTTCTTTGGGTTTTTCATTGCCAATTATTTATGAGGTACTATCACATAGCGAATATAACAATCATCNACATTTTTCCATGAATAAAAGTCCCATTCTTTTTTTGCTTCATCGTATGAGTTAAAAGGACCATATTTTTCAGCCTTATGCCCTTTTTTTATTTTTTCAAATTTTGTATTTTCATAATTTCCTCCAACAACCCAATAACTCATTTTTATCTCCCATATGAATAATTTCTACTTATTATTGTAAATATATCATTTTGACATATAAAGAAAACTATGGATAAAAACTTTCTTCTAAATATTATAAATAAACTTCAAAAAAAAGGATGTGATCAATCCGATGTGTTTTTTGTAAAAAATTTGTCTTTAAATTCTTCTATTAGGTTAAATAAATTAGAAAAAAATGAACATTCTGAAAATTTTGAGATAGGAATAAGGGCTATAAAAGGTAAAAAACAGTCTATTATATCATCAAATAATATCGACTTTAAAAATATAGATTTATTAGTTAATAGAGTGTGTGAAATGGTTTCAGTAGTTCCTGATAATCAATATTGTGGACTTGCTTCAGAGAAAGAAATCACAGATTTCAACCAAAAAGATTTTGTTGAATTAGATTTATTTGATCCAAAAGTTCCTACTTTGATAGAATTAAATAATAAAGCTATCGAGCTAGAAAGTAATGCTTTAAAAAATNATATGATTATAAATTCGGAAGGGGCTGAAGTCGCATGGTCAAAAAGTGATTTTTTTTTAGCAGCATCAAATGGCCTCTATCAAGAGTTTTCTAAAAGTAGTAGCAGCTATATACTTGCTATACTGGCTGGAAATGAGTCAAGTATGGAGAGAGAGTATGACTTTAAATCAGAGGTATATTTTAATGATCTAGGTGATCTGAAAAAGGTTGGGGAAACAACGGCAGAAAAAGCAGTAGCAAAATTAAATTCAAGAAAAATAAAAACATGTAAAACTAGTGTTATGTTTGATTCAAAGATTGCTTCAAGTCTATTAAGAAACCTATTAACGGCTTCTAATGCTTCACTTATTGCTAGAGGAACAAGTTTCTTAAAAGATAAATTAAATTCAAGATTATTTGATAATAAAATAAATATTATCGATGATCCTCTTTTAGTGAAAAAAACTAAATCTAAACTAATGGATTGTGAAGGCATCAAATCAAATAAAAAAAATTTAATTGAAAATGGAAAACTAAATTTCTTTTTCAATTCTCTTGAGCAATCAAGACAGTTGAATCAACAACCGACTGGTCATGCATCAAGAGGGCCATCATCTTTGCCTTATCCATCATCCACAAACTTATATTTAGAANAAGGAACTACCTCAAAGGAGTCAATGCTAAAAAGTATGAAGAAAGGTTTTTTAGTGACAGAGTTGATGGGCAGTTCGATAAATATGTCGAATGGTGATTATAGTAGAGGAGCATCGGGATTCTGGGTTGAAAATGGAGAAATAGCATACCCAGTTTCAGAAGTAACAATTGCTGGAAATTTATTAAAAATATTCGAGTGTTTAATACCNGCTAATGATTTGGAATTTAATTTTGGAATCAACGCTCCATCTTGCCTAATAGAAAATATGACAATCGCCGGAATTTAATGGAAGATAAGGGAATTAAGTTAAAAAAAAANTATATTGGAATTGCTTTTGATGCCATCGCTAAAGCAGGAGAAATTGCNTTAAGGTTTGAAAAAGATAAAATTGAATTTTGGAATAAATCCGTTNGTCAACCAGTTACTCANGCTGACTTAGAGATCAACATATTTCTCAAGAGCTTTTTTGAGAAATATACTCCTGAGTTTGGCTGGCTATCTGAAGAATCTGAAGACGATAACTCTCGATTTGAAAAAAAAATTTTTTGGTGTGTCGATCCTATTGATGGAACTAGGTCCTATATAAATAAAAGACCTGAATACGTTATATCGATAGCATTAGTATCGAATACTACTCCAATTTTTGGATTGATTTTTAATCCAAAAACAAATGAAATGTTCTCCGCAGAAAAAAGCCTTGGTGCTTTTTGTAATAAGAAAAGAATTAAAGTTTCTGATAATATTGATATGAATAGTTGTAAGGTCGCAATAAGTAATTCTGAATTAAAAAATATTGAAAATTTTTTATTNTTTAAAAATCTAGAGATTTTATCTATGGGTTCGATAGCATATAAAATTGCTCTTGTTGCTAAAGGTCAAGTTGATATAGCCTTAAGCTTTACTAAGAAAAGTGATTGGGATTTAGCAGCGGCCTCATTAATACTTGAAGAAGCAGGGGGAACAATCTCAAATATTCGAAATGAAAAGATTAATTATAATACTAAAAAATTGAATATTTCTTCAGTTTTAGCCGCAAATCCTAATATTCATAAAAGATTACTGAATGAAATTAAACAAACATAATTGGTAATATTTTGGAAAAAAAAACCCCTGGAATTGATGTAAACTCTACAAAGTATCTTTTAAAGAGACTGATAAATAATTACGTCAAGAAGCATTATAAAAAATTATTTTTTGCTCTTTTATGTATGGTTATAGTTTCAGCNACTACTGCTATTCATGCATGGATGATGCAACCCGTATTAGATGATATTTTTTTGAATAAAAATTCAAAAATGCTATTTTTACTTCCTATAGCAATTATTTTAATATCNNTTTTTAANGGTATAGCATCATATTTTCAATCTATACTAATGAACTTTATTGGTTTTAGAATAGTGGCNGATGTTCAAACNGAGATGTTTTCTTCAATTATAAANTGTGATTTATCATTTTTCAGTGAAACAAACTCTGGAACATTGATCTCAAGNTTTATTGCTGACGTCGGCTCATTAACAAGAGGAGTACATAATGTAATAACAAATATTGTAAAAGATTTATTAACNATTTTTTTTCTAGTNNTGGTNATGTTTTATCACGATTGGAAACTTGCACTNATGGCATTCATAGTTTTTCCNATATCCATCTTTCCAATAGTAAGAATAGGNAAAAGAATAAGGAAGATTTCAACTCAAACTCAAGTTGGTTTTGGTGAGTTGACTTCAAAATTAACTCAGACTTTTTCTGGAATTAAAACAATAAAATCATTTAACGCACAAAGTTTTGAAAAAAATAGAGTTAACCTNTCAATAGAGAATATTTTCAAATTAACATATAAATCAAATAAAATTAGTTCTATCGCGAGACCTCTCATGGAAACACTTGGGGGTTTAGCNATAGCTTCTGTTATATGGGTAGGTGGAAGTCANGTAATAAGCGGAGAAACAACTCCTGGGACTTTTTTTTCATTTATAACCGCTTTATTAATGGCCTATCAACCAGTTAAATCTCTCGCAAGTTTGAACTCAACCTTACAAACCGCAATGGCTTCTGCACAAAGAGTTTTTTCTATTATTGATATTACTCCCAAAATAGTAGACAAAGAAAAAGTTTCATTTAACGAAATTAAGCTCAACATTAATAAAAATATTAAATTTAAAAATGTAAGTTTTAAATATGCTAATTCTGAGAACGATATTCTCAAGAATATTTCAATAGATATTCCTCATGGTAAGAAAGTCGCTTTAGTGGGTCATTCNGGAGCAGGGAAAACTTCATTATTAAATCTAATCCCAAGATTTTATGAACCCTACAAAGGTCAGATACTTATTAATAATAAANATATATGTGATTTAGGAATTAAAAATCTTAGGAGCTTATTATCAGTAGTAAGTCAAGATATAGTNCTTTTTGATGAAACTATAAAATATAATATTGCTTATGGTTCTTATGATTACAGTGAAGATCAAATATATCAAGCATGCAAAAACTCAGGATGTGAAGAGTTTATATTAGAGTTACCAGATGGTCTAAATACTCAGATTGGAGAAAATGGAATAAAATTGTCTGGAGGACAAAGGCAAAGGATAGCAATTGCAAGAGCCTTCTTAAAAAACTCACCATTTCTTTTACTTGATGAGGCTACATCATCTCTCGATTCAATATCTGAAGAAAAAATACAAAATGCAATAAAAAATCTCATGGTAGGGAGAACTTCTTTGGTTATAGCTCATAGGTTATCAACTATTAAAGATGCAGATAAAATAATTGTAATAGATAAAGGAAAAGTAGTTGAATCAGGAAACCATAAAAAACTTATCTCTTCCTCACCCTTATATAAAAATCTTTATAATCTTCAATTCAGAGTTAAAGAAAANAATGCTTAAGAAAATTATAAGAAATACATTAATTAAATCCTTTTTAAGTTGGTTAATTTCTGTTTATTTAAAACTATGCTACCATACCTCAATTTGGTTAATAAAAGATAATCAAAATATTGCTAAATTGATCGAAGCTAATAAAAGTTTTATTGTTTGTTTCTGGCACGGAAGATTATTAATGACACCTTTTTGTTGGAACTATGAAAAGAAATTTTTCATGTTGATATCTGGTCATCCTGATGGGCAAATTATTTCTAAAGCGGTTTCTTATTTTGGTATAAAAACTATTGTGGGTTCATCTTTCAATAATAAATTTAAATCACTAAAATCTATTCTTAAGGAAATTAAATCTAATAATATTATTGGTATAACTCCTGATGGNCCAAGAGGACCAGCGGAAAAAGTGAAGGATGGAATNATATCTCTTTCTTTATTATCTAAAACNCCAATCATTCCATTAAGTTTCGGTGCAAAATTTTATAAAAAATTAGACTCTTGGGACAAGTTTCTATTTGTATTCCCATTCAATAAATTTGTAGCCGTATGGGGAAAACCGATCTATTTTAAAAAAGAAGACCTTAGTAATCAGAAAAAGAAGCTTGAAGATGAAATTAATAGAGTTACAAAGCTCGCAGATAATCTNGTGATTTGAATTAGTTATGTTATTTACATTTTATAGAAATTTAACAAATATACTTTCATTCCCAATACTCATTTTTTTTTTCCTNAGACTNATCAATAAAAAAGAAACTAAAAAAAGTTTTAGTGANAAATTTGGTTTTTACAAATTTAAAAGACCAAAAGGAAAAGTTATTTGGATTAATGCAGTAAGCATTGGAGAGTCTCTATCGGTTATACCTATTATAAATAAGATCCATTTTCATTATCCAAATTATAATATTCTAATAACTACATCTACAATNACNTCAGAAAAAGTTATAAAAAAACTTGATCTTAAAAATGTTATTCACCAATTCTCTCCTCTAGATATAAGTTATGTAGTTAAAAAATTTTTTAGATATTGGAACCCTAGTCTATCTATTTTTGTAGAGTCAGAACTCTGGCCAAATATGATTTTTGAATCGAAAAAGTGTAACAATATTAATTTTTTAATTAATGCAAGGCTATCAGAAAAAACTTTTTTAAGATGGAAAAGGTTTCCAAATCATATAAAAAAAATTTTTGAAAAATTTGATCTTTGTTTATCTCAAGATGATGTATCCAAAAAAAGATTCGAAATACTTGGAATGAAAGATATAAAAAACATTGGAAACATAAAATTTTTTTCAGATAACCCCAGCTATGAACATAATGATTTTAAAAAACTTAAAAATCAAGTAAATGATCGTTTTATTATTCTTTTAGTAAGCAGTCATGAGAAGGAAGAAGAATTATTATTATCAATAAAAGACGAATTAGCCCTATCAATTCCTAANCTCCTTACAATTTTATTACCAAGGCATATTAACAGATCTTTTAAAATACAAAATTTAATCAAACAAAAAGGTTTTGAATTTAGTACTAGATCAAAACTAGAAAAAATATCTTATGAGACAAAATGTTATTTAGCCGATACTGTAGGTGAAGTAGGTTTATTTTATAAAATCTCAGATATTGTAATTATTGGTGGATCATTTGTTGATCATGGTGGGCAGAACCCAATTGAAGCATCCCATTTTAATGTACCTATAATATTCGGTCCATACATGCAGAATTTTTTAGAGATTAGCCAAAAACTATTAAAAAATAAAGCAGCATTAAATGCAGATAAGGATAATTTAAGAAATAGAATTGTTAAGTTATATTCAGATAAACAACTAAGATCATTAAAATCCAAGAACCTAAGGACTTATTGTTTAAATGAGAAAAAAAAATTTAAAATAATGTGGATTGAACTTGATAAGTATATTTCAAAAATCTAAAATGAAAATGGCTCCAAAATTTTGGTATGTAAAACATCATATTTTTTCTATTCTTTTAAGTCCTGTAAGCTTGTTTTATAACATAATTCATAAAATTTATTACAAACTTAGTAGTGAAATAAAAATCTCAATACCGACAATCTGTGTCGGTAATTTAGTTATTGGCGGAGCAGGGAAAACTCCTGTTGTAATAGAGTTAAGAAAGTTGTTATCAAAAAATTATAATAGTATTTTTGTTTTATTAAGAGGTTATCGTCGTNCATCTTCAAAAGCAAAAATAGTTGANATAAATGATGAACCAGAAGCTGTTGGTGATGAAGCAATATTGCACAAAAAATATGGACAGGTTTGCGTCGCTAAAGATAGAAAAGAAGGAGCAAATTTATGTATTCAAAACAAAGCTGATTTACTTATTTTAGATGATGGTTTCCAAAGCAAACATATTAAAAAAGATATTTCCTTGATAGTTTGTGATACACTTAATCAATTTGGGAATACAAAGATATTTCCAGCTGGGCCATTAAGAGAGAGCATTGATTTTGGGTTATCAAGAGCTGATGCTTTGATACTAATTAATAATTCAAAAAATAATTTTGAATTACAATTTCCAATTGGTTTGCCAATTTTTAACGCAAAAAAAAAAATTATAATTCCTAAGCTCAAAACAAAAAATATTATTGCATTTTGTGCCTTAGGTTCTCCGGAAAACTTTTATAACAGTCTCATTGAAAATGGGCTGATTATTAAACATAAAAAAACCTTCCCAGANCACCACTTTTATAGNGATAAAGAAATAAATCAAATAATAAATTTAGCAGAAAAAAATANCTTAGAAATAGTTACAACTGAAAAAGATATTACGAAAATTGGTAGNAAGTTTGAAAAAAAAATTAAAGCTACTAANTTGGAGATTATTTTNAAATCGAAACAATCNTTAAAAAATTTTCTTGAAGAAAGAATCTAGTTATTTNCCTTTTTACCNATAAGACTATTCGGATCTACNGGTTTNTTTCCAAGATAAACCCCCCAATGNAAATGNGGGCCTGTTGCTCGACCTGTTTGACCAATAGNNCCTATTAATGTTCCCATTGTCACATTTGTGCCTTCTGATAAATTTATTTTATCTAAGTGCGCAAAAATGGAAATCAGTCCCAGCCCATGATCAATAATTACAGTATTTCCAGTAAAAAACATATCTTTTGCAACTAGCGTAACAACACCATTCGCAGGAGAAATAATTGGAGTTCCTTTTGGAGCAGCTATATCAATTCCATAATGAGGTCTTCTTGGTTTTTTATTAAGAATTCTTTGACTTCCAAAAACACCTGAAATTCTTCCATTTGCAGGTAAAATGAAGTCTTCTTTAAATAGTTTTTTATCTTCACTCTTTTTCTTTGCAGTTTCAATTTCCTTTTTATCATGCAGTATTTTTTGTATTTCCTTTTGATTAGGCTCAACTTTATTAGATGCTAGGTTATTAATTATCTCAATTTTATATTTTTTTTTTTTAATTTTATATTTTTTTTTTTTTCCATTAATACTTATGTTTAGGTCCTTATTGAAATTGCGACCAAATGCGAAAATGAAAAATCCATCTTTAGATACTTTTATTATATTTTCATCAATAATTATTCTATCTTTTTTTTTGGCCTTTCCATAAATCAATCCTCCCTCGCAAAAACAACCCTTTATTTGTGGAAAGTATGAGTCATCAATGCCCTTCAAATTAAACGGAAGAACTATTAAAAAAAAAATTAAATATTTCATAATTTTTTTACAAGAGTACGACTATCATAATATTCAATTTCCATAGTTTGCCCTTTTAAAATTTCTTGATCTTTATTTACTAGTTTACCTGAGACTCTTGTCACACTATATCCTCTTTTTAAAACGTTTTTATATGAAAGAGAATTTAGTAATTTTTCATTCTCTTTTACTTTTTGATTAAAAAAAATTAACTTATTATTAATATTTTGCACAAGTTTTTGATTTAAATTTTTCTTTNTTTCTNNNTAGAAAGAAANTTTATTCAAAAATAATTTNGGGTCTAAACTTCCAATAATATCNTTTAGTCTAATTTTAGANTCTCTGAGAAGGTCTTTTAAAAAGTTTATTAGTTTTACTTCTATGAAATCTAGTGATTGAAATTTTTGATCAACTAAAGTCTTTAGATCGGGAATTTGCTTGAATAAATTTTGGGTATTTAGATTATTCTTTTCCATAAGTCTGGAAGTTGCTTTATTTAGTCTTTGTATGAGNTCAAAACTCTTTAAAAAAAGTTCTTTTTTAATTGGAACTACAAACTCTGCTGCTGCAGTTGGTGTAGGCGCTCTAAGGTCTGAAACAAAATCACAGAGTGTTACATCGGTTTCATGACCAATAGCTGAAATTATTGGTATATGNGAATTAAAAATTTCCTTAACCATGATCTCTTCATTGAAAGGCATCAAATCTTCTAAACTCCCTCCGCCTCTTGCTAAGATTAGGACATCTACAATAAATTCTTCATTTCCCTTTNAAGATTCACTGTTAATTTTTTTAATTGTTTCTGAAATTTGTTTAACACATTCTTTTCCTTGAACATTTACCGGAAAAACAATGACTTCTAGTGGAAATCTGTCACTTATTCTATGAATGATATCTTTTATTACTGCTCCATTCTCAGATGTGATCACACCTACTTTTTCTGGAAGAAAAGGAATTTTTTTTTTATACTTCTGATCAAAAATTCCTTCCTTTTCTAATCTACGCTTTATTTCTTCGAGCTTTTTTAGTAGTGATCCCTCACCTTCAGATTCTATTTTATCTATAATAATCTGGTATTTAGATTGCGGAGAATAAGTTGTTACTTTTCCGTATATTATTATTTTTTCCCCTTCTTCTGGGATTAACGAAAGTTGGGATACTTTTGACCTCCAGCAGACCGCAGAAATACTTTCATTCTCATCTTTCAGACTTAGATAAATATGGCCCGAACTATGTCTAGTAATTTTAGACAATTCACCTTTTAATTTAATATAGAGAAAACGACTTTCTATAGTTTTTTTTATAGAATTATTAAGTTCTGATACTGTATATTCATTTATATTGGAAATTTGATTCATTAACTTATATTATTCTTATTTGTTTAACTTTGAAATTAAAAGGTTTTTTTTTTGAATATACTTGTTTTAGGTAATGGTGGAAGAGAACATTCTTTATGTTGGAAAATCTCTAAATCTCCGAGATGTGAAAATTTATTCTGTATTCCTGGGAATGGTGGAATTGAACAAGTAGCTAAGTGTGTAGATATTGATCCAAGAAATAAAAGAAAAATATATTTATTTTGTAAAGATAATAAAATTGATTTAGTTGTCATTGGTCCGGAGTTATTGCTAGAGGAAGGGCTATCTGATTATTTAATAACTAAGAAAATAAAAGTTTTTGGTCCTTCAAAAAAAGCAGCACAGCTAGAAACATCAAAGATCTTCTCAAAAAAATTTCTCAAAAAAAATTCTATTCCAACTGCAAATTCTTATGTGTTTAATAATTTAAAGTCTTCTATGGATTATATAAATTTAAATAAAACCCCTTTTGTAATCAAAGTTGATGGATTAGCAGCTGGAAAAGGAGTAATAATTTGTAACTCCAAACAAGAAGCAATAATAGCCGTAAATGAGATTTTTAAAAAAAAAAAGTTTGGTGATGCTGGTAAAAAAATTTTGATAGAAGAGTTCTTAGAAGGGTATGAAATAAGTTATTTTGCTTTTTTTGATAAAAACAGTTATTTGCCTTTTTCGTATGCACTTGACCATAAAAGAGCAAAAAATAATGATAAAGGATTAAATACTGGCGGAATGGGGGCTTTTAGCCCATCTAAAAAAGTCACAAACTCTTTAGAAAAAAAAATTATAGAAGATATAATAAAACCTACTCAAAGAGGTTTGAAAGAAAATAAAATTATTTTCAGAGGAATAATTTTTTTTGGATTAATGATCACTAAGTATGGACCAAAGGTAATAGAGTATAATGTTAGATTTGGTGACCCTGAATGCCAAGTTCTAATGAGAAAACTTGATTCAGACCTTTTAAATATATTAGATGCAGTTGCAAATGACCTGCTAGATAAAAAATTAAAGGTTTCATTAAATAAAGAGTTTTGTATTTGTGTGATACTAGCCTCACTTGGCTACCCAAATAAATACCAAACTGGGTTTGAGATAAAAAATATTAATAGAACTCTTTCAAAAGAAGGTGTTGAAATATTTCACTCAGGAACAATTAAGAAAAATGAAAAATACTTTTCTAATGGTGGAAGAGTTCTTTCATTGACTGCTAAAAATAAAAACCCGGAAATTGCAAGACGAAAAGTTTATCAAGCCTTAATAAAAATCAATTGGAAGAGAGGTTTCTATAGGAATGATATTGGTATTAAAAACTATGAATAATTATTTTTTCTTACTTCTTTAAAATATTTTTTTAATAATAAAGAATTTTCTTCTTCTTTAAAACCTCCAAAAAATTGGAATTTTTTTTGACCATAATTATACTTATGTCTAATGTTTTTAAAAATATTTCGAAAATTACGGTTATATGCTCCAAAAAAAACTTCTTTAATTCTTGCTTGATATATCGCTGACTCACACATTATACAAGGCTCCAAAGTAACATATAAACTCATACCATGTAATTTACTGTTCTTAACTACCTTACATGCCTTTCGTATCGCCTCAATTTCTGCATGGGCTGTAGCATCATTATTTTTTATAACTACATTAGAAGCATAACTAATTAGTTCTTTTTTAGAGTTAACTATTACACAGGCAACGGGAACGTCTACTTCATTGAAGGATTTTTTTGCAATCTCCGTTGCAAATTCCATTGGGTCATTTAAACGTTGGTATAAATTCATATAGTAAATTATTTAATTCAAAATTTATTTTTTTTAACATATGATAATTTAATATTATCTCAAATTTTATTTAAAAATTATGAATCGCCCAATAATTGGAATAACTCTTGATTTAGAAGAATCACAAACTTATTCATCGTTCCCGTGGTATGCGGCAAGAAAAAACTATTCTGATAGTGTTTATAAAGCAGGAGGAGTACCAATATTTATTCCACATAATGAATACTTAATTGGTAGTTTTGTTAAACTAATAGACGGTCTTATCATCACCGGTGGTGACTTTGATGTGGATCCAAATTTATATGGACAAAAAAATATTCATGAAAAAGTTAATTTAAAAAAAAGTAGGACTAATTTTGAATATAAAATTACAGAATTAGTAGCAAAGAATAATCAACCTATTTTAGGTATTTGTGGAGGGCAACAATTATTAAATGTTATTTTTGGAGGGACATTATATCAACATATCCCTGATGAAATAGATACTAGTATAAATCACGAACAAACTAACCCTAGAGATCAGGCTAGTCATGATGTATTTATAGAAAAGAGTTCAAAATTAGAATCTATTACAAATACTAATAAAATGTTTGTAAATTCAGCACACCATCAATCTGTTAAAAAGCCAGGAGAAAATATGGTCGTCAATGCTTTTAGTCCAGATGGTGTTATTGAAGGAATAGAGCATACTAAATTAAGGTTTTGTATTGGGGTGCAGTGGCACCCTGAGTTCTTAATTGATATAAATGACTTAAATATTTTTAAAGCTTTAGTAAAGGCAACAAACTAAATTGGCAGAGAAACCTATAAGATTAGTAAAATTAATTTCTCATGCTGGTTTTTGTTCAAGGAGAGAGGCAGAAAAATTAATAGATAATGGAGAAGTCTTTTTTGATGGTAAACCATATAAAAATTTTATTATTGATACAAAACTTATTGATAGGGTTACAGTTAAAGGAGAAAGACTAAGAAAACAGAATACTCGAGTATGGTGTTTTAATAAAAGAATAGGTTTGGTGTGTTCCAATACTAGCCAATATAATAAAAAAACGATATTTGATGTTTTCCCAAAAGATTTACCAAGAGTTGTTTCTGTTGGGAGATTAGATATTAACTCTGAAGGATTATTATTATTAACTAATAACCCTTCTCTATCTACTTTCCTTGAACATCCAAAAAATAAGGTAGAAAGGAAATATAATGTTAAAACTAAGGGTAAATTGAGTGAAGATGGTTTAAAATTATTAACTAAAGGTATAAAAGTTCAAGGAATACGATATAGACCATTAAAACTAAAAATTTTTAATAAAGAAAACGATATCACAGACTTTGAAATTAATATTTTTGAAGGGAAAAATAGAGAAATAAGAAAATTATTGAATTTTTTGGGACTTAAAGTAATTAAACTTGAAAGAATAGAATATGGCCCTTTTAAAATTACTAATAATGAGAAAAACTCTTTATATGAAGTTAAAAAAAATCAACTAAAAATAAATTTAGAAATACTAGGATTTATAAATGAGGATAATTTCTGGACAGCTTAAAAGTCAAAAACTAATACAACCAAAAGATTCTTTTATAAGACCTACTTCGGATCGTTCCAAAGAAATGATTTTTAGCACTTTAGATTCAATTCTTAAAAATAATAATAGAAGACTTGAAGGTCTGAGAGTTTTAGACGGTTTTTGTGGCAGTGGTTCTCTTGGAATTGAGTGTCTATCAAGGGGAGCAAAATCATCTACCTTTGTAGACAATTGTAAAAATTCACTAGATCTTACAATAAATAATTGTAAAAAACTTAGTTTAATGAAAAAGAGTTATTTCTTATACTATGATTTAACAAATCATATAGAAGAAAATAAAAGTTTTGACCTCTTTTTTTTAGATCCTCCATATAAAGATAAAATAATCAACAAAAGCCTTAAGTTATTATTTAATAAGAAATGGATAGTTAATGGTTCCATTGGAATTATAGAGTCAAAAAAAGATCAAGAAATTGAAGAATTGGAATTTACTACCCTAATTAAAAGAAAAAGAGTGGGTATTTCTAGTTTTTCTTTTATTAGGATAATTTAATTACTTCCTACCGAATAACTTTTCAATATCATTTATTTTTAGCTCAACATAAGTTGGTCTACCATGGTTACACTGTCCAGAGAATGGTGTTAA
>NHJI01000006.1 GCA_002169685.1 Rickettsiales bacterium TMED211
GCCTCAGTAAGTCTCTAATTTTAATTTCTGTATTACCTACTTCAACAGTTAGTTTTACATCAATATTCTCTAACACTCTTAAATTATTTACAGCAGAGCTTTCTGTCTGAATTTCTTGTTCATTTTTCTTCGGTACTTCTGTTTCTGAAACTTCAGTTTCATCTACTTTAGTTTCAGGGTTTTCAACTTTAGTTTCTGCATTCATTTTAATTCTCCTGTTTAAATTTAGTCATTCTTTTTTTTAAGTTTACTGCTGCATTTCCTTTTACTTCACCCATTTCTGCAGTAAAATAGAGCTGATCTTCCACAAAAAAATCGACCGTTTCTTCAACATTAATATTAATAACGTCATCTTTTTTGAATCTAAGAAGTTTTGACATTGATATATCTGGTTCTGATAATTTACTAGTAACTTTTAAAGGTATTTCTAGGACAGCATTATGTAGGCGATCTTTCCAATTCATATTGGTTTCTACAACATCAGATTGCACTCTTGATCTGAGTAAAGAAGAAACTGGTTTAAGAGTTTGAAGTGGGTATACCAAATCAAATGACATAGAATCAACTTTAGGAAGTTGCATCACAAAAGAACACACAATAACAAGATCACTGGCTTCAACAAAAGCTGCAAATTGAGGGTTTTGTTCTCTACTTTGAAATTTTAATGTTATTGGAGTTAAATCCTTCCATGATTGCTCAAGCACTCTTGATACTCCGGTATTAACTACTTCTATAATTTTTTCTTCAGTAGATGTAAATTCAGTTCTTGAAGTCTCGGTTACTTCAAGTTTTCCGCCGTATCTGGAGCTTGTACATAAACTAACAAATTCTGGGGGTAAAACTGTAAGTAAGGATCCTCTTAGCTCTTCAATCCTATTATTTGTTAGGCTCATAAAGGCATCTAGACCCGAGCTATATTCTTCAAAAGTTTTTACCTCAGGTGGAAAAGAACTTATTCTTGGTTGAACTCTTAAGAGCGGAAGGAATACTGTCCTGACCATTCTTGCAAATCTTTCATTGATGAGACGTAAAGCATAATAATCTCCCAAAAGTGTTAGGTCGTCAGAACCAAATGAAAAAACCTTTACTTCAACATCTTTTGAATCTTTAATAGTTGATGAACTTAAGTCTCCAGTCTTGAGTCCATCCATTAATGCTGAGACTTCATCTGTTGATAGTTTTCTTGATGGTTCACTCATACTTTATCCTTTAGCTATTGCAGTACGAAAGATGTAAAATGGACATCTTCAACGCCACCAAATCCCTCAAGTTTTTCTAATACTCCATTTATTCCATCCTTTAGGGCGTTGGCTAGTATGTCTTTCCCTTCTCTTCCAGCAATATCATCAGGAGTGAACTCTGACATAATAGCAAGTATTTCAGATCTCATTGCTAGTTGATGGCTTTCTACATTAGCCATAACAGTATCATCATACTGTGTGGAAACACCGACTGAAATTTGTAAGAATTTTTTCGAACCTTTAAGGTTAGTTGTAAAATTACCAGGAAATTCATAATAAGTAGTCGCGAATATCTCCTCCTCAGGTACAATTTTTGGCATTTTTTTTGGACCTGTTGGGCAATTGCCTTCTTCATCTTTTTCTTCTTCAGTACATTCTACTTCCTCGTTCTCTTCTACTTCTTCATTATTTTCATTTTCATCTGGGTTTTCTTTTTTCTCAATAATTTGTGTAATTTCGCTTGATGGGTCTGTGTCTTCACCACCTAAGAACATTCCTAACCCTAGTCCAATACCAAGTAATACAATACCTGAAACAACCATAATGGCAATTTTGACTATACCGCCTTTTGATTCATTCTCATCTTTGTTTTCTTCAGCCATTTTATCTCCTTAGTTTATTCTATTTAATTATGCATTAATATCAACGTTATGAATTGTTTTTTTTACTTTGATGTCTTTCTCTATATTTTTAATTTCTTTATTAGAATTAGAACTTAAACTTAGTGTTTTTTCTTTATCTTTATCAGAGTGATTTTTTGAGTTTTTTTGATCATTCATCATTGATGAGAAGTTACCAAGTTTTAGTTGATCCTTCTCCATCATTTCAGAGAGTTTTTGTTGATTTTCATTCAAAATATTTGCTGTAATTTTATTATCTGCATTTATTTTAACTTCAGTTTTATCTCCATTTAGTTCTACCTCAATTTTTAATTTACCTAAGTTTTTTGGTTCTAAAGAAAGGTTTATTCGATATTGACCATTTTTTATATTTTGTCTAACAACCCTTACAAATTTTTCACCCCATGAACTTTCAAGAAGATCTAAAGTTTCTTGACTCTCTGTATTAAAACTTTGTTGATTGAGCCTAGTGTCATTTAGTTTTGTTGAGTTTATTTTTTTATCTATAGTTATTTTTTCAGAATTACTAATAATTGATTCTTCCTTTACGATCGTACCTGATAATTTTCTTTCATTTAAAAAAACATGCTTCGAAATATCATCTGTTTTTCTAATATTTGAATATGTAACGTTTAATTTTACTTGTTCTGTTCTCTCATTTTTTTTTTTAATTTTTTTTAGAGAAAAATCAATCTTTTTTGGATTGATCTCTTCTGTTATTTTTTTGTTTAGATTATTATTGGAAAATGTGTTTTGGTTTATTACATCCTTATTTTTTTTTCCAGAAATAAAACTTTCTTTATCAAGTAAATCATAGTTTTGTGAGCTAGGCTTTAGGCTTTTATGGTTTTTTTTTTTTGATATTTGATTATCTTTTGTGCCATCTTGTTTGCTAGGGATGTTTTTTTTGGGGATTAANTTTGGATTGTTTAAAAAGTTATAGTTTGNTTTATCTGTCTCGTTATTAGGAACTTCTGATAAAAGCTGAGAATTGTTATTTTCACTTTTATCTTCGATAAGTGCCTCTTTATAAAAAATTGATATCAATGATTTAGCTGCTTCAATTGAAGCTTCCTCATTTTTAATTAAACCTTCAGTACTTTCTGTGCCTTCTTCAATATCCTCAGAATCTATAAAATTATTATTAATTAATTCCTTGAGATTATTCTCTATAGATTTGTTGGTAACTATTGGGTGGGTAACAGAAGGATCTTCAATTGAACTCATATCTACCGTTGAAAAAAGTTCAGCAAATATATTATCAAGACCTTCGCTTGTAATTTTTTTTGTACTAGTGCCTATGTTTGAAATTTCCGTAATTGCTTTATTATTTACAGATACCATTAACCATCCTCATTATTAATGATAAATACTGCAAATCTAATGCCACTAAATTAATTTTTTTAGAAACTGGCTTTATTCAAAATGGTTATTTCAGATTTTTTTTCTAAAATTTCGTCTTTTTCTTTTTTTATCGTACTTATTTTTTTTTCTATTATTTCAGTTTGTTTATTAAGCTTAGATAGTTCATTAATATTATTAAGTATTTCCGATGATAAGTACTTTTGCCTATTTAATGAAGTATTTAATTTATCTTGAATTTGGTTTTGGTATGTGGAGATTTGTCTAAGAAAACTACTAGTCATTTCTTCCCCCTCGGGAAATTGTGCAGTTTCGAGTATTTTTCCAAGAGATTCTTGAATATTTGATAGTTTAGATTTCTCTTTATTAAGTGTGTTGAGGCCCTGAATCGATCTGCTCTTTTTAACTTTTTTTAATTTAAGTAATAAATTGAATTTTTTATTATTCATTTTTAATTTACAGTAAATAATTTTTTTAAACTATCTTGATAGTTAGTTTTTTCTGTTTCTCCTTGTTTAATTAAACTGCAAATTTTAGTCCAACACGACATTGCTTTATCAATTTCATCATTTTGTCCAGTAGTGTAACCACCCATTAAAATTAATTCTCTATTTTCTAGGTATAATGAATATAACTTTTTAATTAGTTTTGCTTGTTCTTGATGTTTTTGGTCAGTAATTGAGTTCATTACTCTACTTAAAGATTGGTTTAAGTCTATTGCGGGAAATATACCCATTTGAGCATGTTCTCTAGATAATACAATATGACCATCTAGGATTGCCCTTGCCGTATCAACAACAGGGTCGTTTGTGTCATCAGAATCTGCAAGTATGGTATAAAAAGCAGTTATAGAACCTTCATTTTTTCTTCCTGTCCCAGTTCTTTCAATTAAAGTGGGAAGCATAGAAATAACTGAAGGTGGNTAGCCTTTTGAAGTTGGTTGTTCNCCTAATGCAAGACCAACTTCNCTTTTGGCATGAGCNATNCTNGTAAGTGAATCCATAATTAATAAAACATTTTTTCCTTTTGATCTAAAATATTCAGATATTGAAGTNGCTCTTTCAGCTGCNTTTATTCTNAGAAGNGGAGATTTATCTGCNGGAACTGCAATAATAATAGTNTTTTTTTTTGTTTCATTATTTAATATTTGATTTACGAAAGCACCAACTTCTCTTCCTCTTTCTCCTATAAGTGCTACAACAACTACATCTGCTTCAGTAAATCTACTCATCATNCCTAATAAAATTGATTTNCCAACTCCTGATCCTGCTATAATTCCTATTCTTTGTCCTCTTCCAACGGTAAGAAGAGAGTTTATTGCTTTTATTCCAACATCTAAAGGTTCTACAATTGGCTTTCTTTCCATCGGATTAATCATTTTACCATTAATGGGCCAATTTTCATGGGTTATAATTTCATTGCCTCCATCAATAGCTTCGCCAAAAGCATTAATGACTCTACCTAATAGACTTTCACCTACTTCAATGTTTACACCTGAATTTATAACTTCGACTTTAGCACCAGATACGATATTTGCATTTGCATCATGCGTAGCAATAAGATTTTTATTATCCTTAAAACCAATTATTTCTCCTGTGACGAAACTTTTGTCACTACACTCAAGTTTACAAATAGTTCCAATGGGAGATGGAAAACCATCACATTCAAGAATTTTTCCATCAAATTTAGAAACTCTTCCTCTGAAAATTATATCTTCTTTCAAAGAAAAATTTTTTATATTTTTATTTATTTTTTCTAAAATCAGGGGCACTTTGTCTCACTTAATTCAAGTATTTTTTTATTCTTTCCCAGTGATATTTATGGAATCTTTATCAACTGTAGAGTTTTTCGAAATATTTTCTTTTGTATTTGCTCTGGAATTTTTAATTTCAGTTTCATTAGAACTTGGATTAATCTTTGATTTTTCAGGAATTATCTCTGCTACTTTTGAACTAGAGTTTTTGATGCTACTTTTTATAGAATTATTTTCATTATTTAATACTGCTATTTCATTTTCTATATCTGAGTTAGAGACCAAATGTATTTTTTCGCAAACAATATCATTTATTTCAATACCACCTGACTTTAATACTAGATCACCTCTTTGAAGTTTTTCATCAATTTCCAGCTTTAAATCTACAAGTGGCTTATTCTTTTTTAAGTAATCATTTATTGAGACATGATCATCTTTATTCAGTATTACCTTTATATTATTTGATGAACTTTGAATTGATTCAACTAAACTATTTATTTTTTTTATAAAGTTTTCTGGAACTTTATCTATTTCATAACCTACAATTGAATTGCAAATTTCCATAATAGTTTTATTAAGGTCTAGGTTTAATTTTTCTATAAATTCTGAAGAGACAAAAAATAAACTATCAATTGTATTTTTTAAGGCCATAGCTATGGCTTGCTCACCACCTTGTAATTCTTTTTTAAGATTGTTTACCCCAGCATTAAATCCATTTTGATAATAAGTTTTTGCTAATTCATTTGCAATTTTATCAGCTTCTTCTTTTGTATAAATTTTTTCTGGAACCTTCTCTTCAATAATAGCTTCATCAGATTTTTCTTTATCTTCTATTTCTTGAGATTGTTTTAATATCTCTCCAGTATTTTTTTCTCGAGCCTCAACTGAATTATTGTCTGGTTCAATTTTGACTTCATTTTTCTTAGCAATTTCTTCCAATGAGAATTTTTTAAAATTTAATGCAATATTTGCAATTATTTCGTCAGACTTAAGGAATTTAGAATTAGTTGTTTTATTTAAAATACTAATAATTTCNTCAGTTTTTAGAGGTNAGTTTTCTTCNNGTATATCTTCAATATNANNTTCTTTTTTTTGTAATTGGGTCATACGAANTCATCTCCACCTCTTCCAGCNAGTACTATNGTCCCTTCATCTGACATAGTTCTAGCAGTATTAATNATAGCTTTTTGAGCTTCTTGAACNTCNGTTAATCTNAGTGGACCGAGAACTTCCATTTCATCTTGTATATTTGCTGCAGCTCTTTGCGACATTGAAGAAAATATTTTTTTCTTCAATTCTTCTTCGCAACCCTTCAATGCAATAATTAAGACTTCCTGGTCGACATTTCTTATCAATGTCTGCATACTTCTGTCATCCATAAGAATNAGAGTATCAAAAGTAAACATACTTTCTTGAATTTCTTTTGCCAACAGTCTATCTTTTTCACCAAGAGATTTGACAATTCTTTGTTCCATATTTTGTTTTGTAAAGTTCATTATTTGCGCGGCAGCTTTAACTCCCCCTACAGAAGAAGCCCTTAAGGAAGTATTTGTTTTAAATTTTAACTGCATAACTCTCTCTAATTCATTTAATGCATCGGGTTGAACAGTCTCTAAGGTTGCGATTCGATGAATGATATCTGATTGAATGTCTTCTGGTAATAAAACAAGAACATCTGCAGCTACACCTGCTTCTAAATATGAAATAATCAAAGACATAATTTGAGGGTGTTCGTCTGAAATCAATTCAGCTACTGATCTTGCGTCCATCCAATCAAGTATTTCAATTGGTTTGTCACTTTCAGTTGGAGTAATTCTACCTAAAACAGATTGAGCTTTGTTTTCGCCCAGAGCTTTTGTCATAACATTTCTAATATAGCTAGAAGAACCCATACCTAGATCTGTTTGAGTTTTGATAATTGCTAAAAACTCATCAAGAACTTGATTTACTGTATCTTGTTCTAACCCTTGAACTGTGTACATCTCTTTGCCAAGTTGTTGAACTTCTTTCGGTCCAAGATTTTTTAAAATCTCAGCAGCTTCATTTTCCCCTAGAAGCATCATTAAAATTGCACATTTCTGTGTATTAGAAAGCTTCTCGTATGCTGATTTTTCTTCTTCTTCTACTTGTACTTGTTCTGCCATGATTAACTCACTTTTCTATTTATTAACTACTATCTTTTTGTAATAATTGCCTGAAGACATTAGAAATTTTTCCTGCTTCATCTCCTACAATCATTCTAACTACAGCAACCTTATCATCATATGTGTTAGCTGTATCTAACATTTCTGCAGAAATTGCAGATTTCTTAGGTTTAAGTTTAGCTTTAATATCTTCCAGAGATTCTCCTTCTTGAACCTCAACTTCGTCTTCAGCATCACTTTCTTCAAGATCATTATCTGTAACTGCAGACTCTGATGCAGATGGAACTAAGATTCTATTTAAAAGGGGCTTTAATGCACCAAANGTAATTATAGCTAGAATTAATACAGTTGATAATTGTCCAACCATATTTTGGAACCAAGCTTGCTCATACCATTGTGTTGTAATTACATTTAATTCATCAATAAACTCTCCACTAGTAACGACAATTGTATCGCCTCTATCATCACTAAAACCAACAGCTTCTTTTACTAGTGAAGATATTTTATCTTTATCTTCTTGACTGATTGGTTGAGATACTGGCCCTTCTGGTGTTTGTACTATTTTATTTTTCACTAATACAGCTGTTTTAACTCTTTCAATAACGCCTATTGCTTTAACAGTGGTATTTATTTTTTTACTTACTTCATAGTTTTTTACATTACTTGATGACCTTTGCTTAAATTCTGCCTGTTGGCCTTGTTCGGGAGTATCTAAACCTAATTCAGCAGCAAGTGGGGCTTGATTTGCCACAGCTCCTGGTACTCCTCTTGCTGGTCTATCTGTGGATTCATCAGAACTATTTTGTTCACTTCTAGTTGCAATACTTTCTGGATCAACAATTTCTTCTGTAGTTTGCGTATTAGTATAATCCATATCTACATTTACTTGGGCAGTGATATTTCCTGCACCAACAATTGGGGTAACTAATGATAATATTCTTTCTCTATAAAGTGATTCAATTTTTAATCTATGGTTCAATTGTTTTCCGGTTAAAGCAGAGTCAGCATCAACTTCAGGCTTTGATAGCAAAGTTCCTTGTTGATCTACAACGGTTACATTATCTGCAGACATGTATGGGACGGAAGAAGATACTATATGAACTATTGATCTCACTTGCTCTTTCGATAAAACTCTACCTTCAGCTAGTTTAACAAAAACTGACGCACTGGGAGGAGTTGACTCCCTAACAAAAACGGACTTTTCAGGTATCGCCAGGTGAACTCTGGCACCCATTATATTTGAAATTTGATTGATAGATCTCGATAATTCTATTTCTTGGCTTTGTTTCATTTTCATGAACTCTACAGATCTACTTGTTCCCATTGGAATTTTTTCCAAGAGGTCATAACCTTGGGGTAATGAACTAGGTAATCCTTCCGCAGCAAGCTTCATTTTTGCTTCATAGTATTCTGGTGAAGGTACAAGTATTTCTCCTGTTGACCTATCTATAGAAACATCAATATTATTTGCTCTTAACACATCCATAACTCTAGATTTTTCTCTTTCAGGTAAAGCAGAAAATAAAGTAGTTCTGGGAGCTTCTCTAAACATTAGGAAAAAAACAATACCAATAAAAATTACAAATA
Source organism: Rickettsiales bacterium TMED211 (assembly GCA_002169685.1). The sequence goes on from NHJI01000006.1 coordinate 8,708, forward strand.
AAGTAATCATTACTGGAATTGACCTTTGAACTGCTGGTTCACTTGTGAATTTACTAAAACTGTCAAAGGCTTTACTAGCTCTAGAAATCAAACTATTACTATTTTGCAGATTTGCAGTTTTTAAATCAGTTGTTTGTGTTTGTTCAGCCATTTTTTTTCCATTCCTTTATAAATTAAACCGGCATATTCATTATGTCTTTATAAGCACTTAAAACCTTATTTCGAACATTTAGTGTCATTTGGAAGCCTAATCCGGCTAATTGTTGTTGAATCATTACTTTTGTTAAATCGTTTTCGATTCCAAGCTCAAAATTTTTGGTTAGTTCCGCACTTTTCATTTGAGTATCAGAAACATTTTGAATTGCATTTGTTAAACTATTAACAAATTCTGCCGTAACATTTTGCTCTCCAAGAGTTTCTTTGCTTTGCCTAATTATTTTTTCTTGAAGTTCTTTTACTGAGTTTTGTGTGTCCTGAATTTTAGGCATAATACTTGTCATTGTTGGCTTCATTTTTTTATCCTTGGGCTACATTTTGTTTAATATTAATGGAATCTTCTAAGTTATGTAAAAGATTATCTATCATTATATCCTTTTCATGAATAACTACGTTATTAGACAATACTAAGGCTCTTTGCAGAACATTTTCTAGCTCTCTAACATTACCGGGCCAAGAATATGCCTTTAAAGTTGCTTGAGTTTTTTTAGATAGAAATGGTAGTAGCTCGCCTTTATTGATATGTCTTTTTAATAAAGCTAAACTTATTGGTATTATATCCCCTGTTCTCTCATATAAATTAGTTGTTTCAATTGGAAAAACATTTAATCTATAGAATAAATCTTCTCTAAATTTTTTAGCTTTAACTTCATCGACCATATTTCTATTTGTTGTTGCTATTACTCTAACATCAACATCTATATCTCTATTGCTTCCTATCGGAGTAACTTTTTTCTCTTGTAAGACTCTAAGAAGTTTAGCCTGAAGTGATAAAGGCATTTCTGAAATTTCATCTAAAAGTAACGTCCCTGTGTCAGCCGCTCTAAATATTCCTTTGTTGGCAGTAGAAGCTCCAGTAAAAGCACCTTTTTCATGTCCAAATAACATTGCCTCAAGCATATTTTCCGGAATAGCTGCACAATTGACTGCTATGAAAGGATTTTCACTTCTATTCGATTCTGTATGAATGAAATTTGAAACCACTTCTTTTCCTGTTCCAGTTGGACCATGCACAAATACTGTTACATCAGTTTTAGCAACCCTTTTTGCTAGACCTATTAGAGTAAGAGTTTTTTCATCTGAGAATGAAAATTTTTGATCTGAAATGATATTGATTAACATTTCATAAATCGCTTCATCTAAGTCCGGAAAGGATAACTTAAGATAAGCTCCACCAAGATCAGATTGAGAATTAAAATCAGGTTGAAATTCTAAAATAATAATTTTTGAACAACCAATATTCCTTGAAATTTTTAATAAATTTTCTTTACCATTAATCTCTTTTTCAAATTGATTGGTCCCAATTAATACTGACTTTGCTAAATTTAATTTTGGTAAATCTTTCAAATGCACCATGTTACATTTGAATTTCCTATGTTCAAAAAATAGTTTAACGTTGGATGCTTCTTTAAAGTAATCTTCTATAATTAATAATTCTTTCATTTTTTGACCCTTATAATTTCATTTGTTTATTTGGAAGCAAGAACCTTGCCAAAAAGTGATACTAATATTTTTTTATATTAAAGNGTTTNAAATCAANTACTTATATTTTATTTTATATTTTGATTTTGACTATTGTCATGTTTCTGACATTATNATTCTTATAATTTTCAATATTTTGACATNNAAATGACAGAAATAATTAAAGGTNCATGNGAAGCNACTGANCAATTAAAAAAATTGGTAACTCTTGTAGCTAAATCTAATTCAACAGTACTTCTTAGAGGAGAGACAGGATGTGGAAAAGATATTGTTGCCCAAGCAATACATAAAGCATCTTCTAGAAAAGGACAATTAGTAAATGTTAATTGTGCTGCAATTCCTTCAGAACTNTTGGAATCTGAATTATTTGGTCATGAAAAGGGTTCATTTACTGGAGCTGATTCACAAAGACAAGGTAGATTTGAATTATCGGACGAAGGAACGCTTTTCTTGGATGAAATCGGAGATATGCCAATGTCATTACAAGCTAAATTATTGAGAGCAATTGAAAGTAGAAAAATTCAAAGAGTTGGTGGCAAACAAGAGATTGACTTAAATTTAAGATTGATTTGTGCTACACACCAAAATATTGAAAAAAAAATAGAAGATGGAAGTTTTAGGTCAGACCTTTTTTTTAGAATAAATGTTTTTCCTATTGAAATTCCCACCTTAGCTGAGAGAAAAGACGACATACCACTGTTAATTAACTTTATATTAGATGAATTAAAGAAAAGTGGTTCTTTGATTCCAAAGTTTGATGCATCAGCTGTATTAGCTCTTAAAGAATATATTTGGCCAGGAAATGTNAGAGAACTTAAAAATGTTATTGAACGTGCNGCTATTATTTTTCCTGAGAAAGAAATNTCNGCAAAAAATATAAAAGAAAATTTAATAAGAATTAGTCTTCCNGNTGAGANGGAAGAAAAAGAAAATTTNTGGGAAATGACAGCTGATTTAGTTGAGATGAANAATGATANCGANGAAAATAAAAGCGAATCTTTNCAACCACTTCCNCATCCAACCCATTATAAAAAGTGGTTTCAATATATGGANAAAATNGATTTGAGGAGACATTTAGGTGAGGTNGAGATTATATTGATTGAGTCTGCATTAGAAAAAAANTCAGGNTCTGTGACNAAAACTGCTGANTCTCTCAAAATAAATCGNACNACNTTGATAGAAAAAATGAAAAAACTTTCAATACAAAAAAATATTGAAAGCTGAAATTATAATTTTTTATTCATCACCTCAATGAAAATTGGCGAACTAATGATTTCTTCCAACCATTTTGATAAGTTAGAAAATTTTATATTATTGAAATAACTTTTATCNGAAAAAAAAAATTGTCTAATAAATGGGACAATAGCATAATCAGATATCAAAGGTGATGAATGAAATAAGAACTTATTTTTTTTTAATAAATTCTCTAACTTTTTGAGAAATTTCTCACAATTAATTTTCGCTTTTTTTTTCTTAGGAGATTTAGAATTATTAGAATATTTAAATATATCTAGGTGAGGTTTGAAATCTGATTCCATTTTTTGTATTAGCCCCATTTGTTCTTTATTTCGGTATTCAAATAAGTTGTTTAGTCTTTTTTCTTTAAATGCCCAAAACATAATATCAATACTTTCATCAATTATCTTACCATTGTTAAGAACTAAAACAGGAACAGTCCCCTTTGGAGATACCTTAAGGAATAAACTACTTTTATCTTTAAGGTTTATTTCCTCATTAATGAAATTAATTTTTGATATTCTAAGTGCTAATCTTGCTCTAATTGCATATGGACATCTTCGAAATGAATATATTAATATTTTCATGATTTAACTTTCACGCCTAGNTNAGCGATACCTTTCTTTTTAGCAAGATCAATTTGCTTTTGTCTTTCCTTAAAACCTTCTTTTTGCTTACTAGANGTATTGAAGTAACATTTAGGACATGAAACTCCTTTTATATAATGATCTGAATTCAACTCTTTTTTTGATAATGCAGATCTACAGGCATAACATTGAATATATTTTCCACCTTCNNGGGAATNGTTCACGGATACTCTTTCATCAAATACAAAACATTCACCTTTCCAGGAACTTTTTTTTTTATCTACTTTATCAATATAATTAAGTATACCTCCCTCAAGTTGAAAAACATCACTATACCCTTTTTTTATCAAATAAGTACTAGCTTTTTCACATCTAATGCCACCTGTACAGTACATAGCAATTTTTTTTTTTTTAATTTTTTTTTTATTCTTTTTTATCCATTCCGGAAATTCTGAAAAACTTCTAGTGTTGGGAAAAACAGAGTTTTTAAAATATCCAATATCCGATTCATATGTATTTCTAGTATCTATTAATAATACATCTTCTTGTTCTATAAAGTTATTCCAATTGACAGGATCAATAAATTCACCGGTTTTACTACTTACATTTATATTTTTA
>NHJI01000007.1 GCA_002169685.1 Rickettsiales bacterium TMED211
TTACATTTAGTGATCAAAAGAAAGTTGGAGTTGTAATAAATGATAATAGATATGGAGATTTGTTAAAAGAGATCTTGGAGAATTTAAACTTAGTTTATCCAGATTTAGAAATTTCCTATTTAACAGTCGATGAGTCAACAACTATAGACGATGAAATAAGAAAGTTTAGTTTTTATGAACAAAGAAGTAAGAACTTAAATCTGGAGATAAATAGAATTAATTCATTAGATTTTGAGGATGAAGAAAAATCTTTTTTAATTGATGAACTGCAAAAAAAAGAAACATTTGGGAGAGTTCCTTACGATATGGTCATAATAGGAGAGAGTGGAAGTAAACTAATCGAAATATTGGCTCTGTTTGCTTTTTACGATATTGATACGAGTAATACTAACTTTTTTGGAACTAGTGTATGGGAGGGAGTAGAGAAGTTTAGAGAAAATGTATTAGACAAGGCATTTTACGCAACGAGTTTAGAGAACGATAAAAGTCTTTATAATAAAAACTTTAGCTTAATATTCTCTTCTAAACCTAATAACCTTAACTATATTGTCTCTGATTTGCTTGGTTTTTTAGAAAGTAGCCTTAACAATGAACAAGAGTTTGAAATAAACGGGGAAAAATATAGAGGTATGTTTGGTACTTCTAAAATTAATAAGCTAGGTTATGTTCAAAGAAATATTGATATTAATGAAATAGACAATGATAAAGTAAAGAAAATTCATAGTTGCCCAGTACCATCAAAAATATGATTTTTTATGATTTTTCTAAATGCTTTAAACCGGTGATCAATTAGCATTTTTTCTTTTTTATTCATTTCTCCGAAAGTTGTATCATGTCCATTAGGTATAAATATGGGGTCATAACCAAACCCTTTTTTCCCTCTCATCGGCCATGAAATTTTTCCATGTACTTCTCCAGAGTAAGAATTGATTTTTCCATCCTTCCATGCCAGCGATAAACAACAATGATATTTAGCTGAAAAGTCTTTACATTTTTTTTCTATAAGCTTGTTATATATTTTTTTCATAGCACTTTTCCACCCACCATATTTCTTCGCCCATCTTGCAGAATATATTCCTGGNTCATTATTTAATGCTTTTATACAAAGACCTGAGTCATCTGCTAAAACATTAAGTCCCAAATTTAAACCNCTTTTAGCCTTAATAATTGAGTTATCTTTAAATGTTTTCCCTGTTTCTTCAGGTTCTTCGATTCCTAATTCACCAGAGAAAATAATATTTATTTTATAAGGTAAAAACAGTTTCTTAAATTCTTTTACTTTTCCTAGATTATGTGTTGCGACAAGTAAAGGTTCATTAGTTTTTATTATATTTACCATTTCTTTGTATATTCAGATTGTATTTTAAATAGTTCTGAAATCCCATCCTGAGATATTTGATATAAACCATCAAACTCTTCTTTACTGATAGGTCTTTTTTCTCCTGAAACTTGTATCTCCACAATTCCTGATTTTTCAGAAAAAATAAAGTTTGCATCAGCTACAGCATTGGAATCTTCTATGAAGTCTAAATCCAAAAAACAACCCTCATTTAATAAGCCAGCAGATATTGCAGCAACTTTATCAAATATAGGATTTTGTTTTAATGTTCCCGAATCTATGAGCTTTCTTATAGCAATATATAAGGCTATGAACGCTCCAGTAATACTCGCAGTTCTAGTTCCTCCATCTGCCTGAATCACATCGCAGTCTATTGTAATCTGGATATTTGGAAGTTTCTTTAAGTCAATTATAGACCTAAGTGACCTTCCAATTAATCTTTGAATTTCCATTGATCTCCCAGATTGTTTCCCAAGTTTAACTTCTCTAGTAGTTCTTTCTTTTGTTGCGGTTGGAAGCATATTATATTCTGCAGTTACCCAGCCTTCTCCTTTTTTTTGCAACCATTTTGGGATATTATGTTCAATTGTAGCTGTACATATTACTCTAGTATCTCCAAAACTAATCAAACATGCTCCATCAGCAAATTTATTGATATCTGTATCAACTGATACTTTTCTTAGTTCATTATGTTTTCTATTGAAATTTCTCATACTTTTAAATATTAATACTATACTTATCTTACTTTAACTTGAATGTTAAAATAGTATTTATAGAAGTATGTAGCTAAAGCAATGTTAAAAAAAAAATCATCACCGATAATAGAACTTGATAAACGTTCAAAAGAGATTTTTAGTTTAATCGTTGATGATTATGTAAATACTGGTGATCCAGTTGGGTCAAGAAAACTTTCTTCTAAGTTAGANGAAAAACTTTCACCAGCTTCAGTTAGAAATGTTATGTCAGATCTCCAAGATGCTGGTTTATTGACATCAACTCATTCTTCAGCTGGCAGGGTGCCAACAGATTTGGGTATGCAGTTTTTTGTGGAAGGGTTACTTCAAGTTGGAAAATTATCAAATACTGAATGTTTAGAAATTAAAAAAAATTTCATAGGAAATTCTAGAAATTTTGACCAAATTTACGATGATGCCATTCATATGTTGTCAGGCTTATCAGATTGTGCAGGTTTAGTTTTAGCTCCAAAACTAGAAGGTGGGATGAAACATATTGAGTTTGTTCCGGTAGGCTCTGAGAAAGCATTAGTAATAATGGTATCTGAAACTGGTTTGATTGAGAATAGGATAATTAAAACACCTAAGGGTCTGCCGAATTCTGTTTTAATAGAAATAACTAATTATTTAAATTCAAAACTAAAAGGGAGAACGTTATTAGAAAGTCAGAGTATAATAGAAGATGAAATCAAGAATGATCGCAGAGATTTAGATAAAGTTTCTAAAAGGTTAATTGATCAAGGGATAGCTTGTTGGGCAGATGTTAATCAAAAGAATAAATTAATCGTAACAGGGACATCAAAACTTTTAGAAGATGTCACGGCACTTGAACAACTTGAAAATATCAGAACTTTAATTGAAAGACTTGAGAATAAGGAAAATTTGATGGGGATTATAGAAGAAACTCAAGAAGCAGAGGGATTACAAATATTTATAGGCGCAGAGAATAATCTTTTTGGTATGACGGGATGCTCTACCATAATTAGTCCATTTAAGAATAAAGATAAAGAAATAATTGGAGCAATAGGTGTCGTTGGACCTATGAGAATTAATTATGCTAAGATAATACCTGTTGTTGACTATACAGCCAAGCTTCTAGGAAAAAGTTTTAATATATAAAAGGAGAAAAAAAGATGAATAAAGAAGAGAATCAAAAAGCTAATAATTTAGATAGTAAAATAGAGAAAGATAAAGTGGTTAGTAAAGAAAGTGAGACTGAAAAAAATAGTGAGGTTGTCAAAAATGGCGATGAAAAAAAAAATCCAGGTTTAAAAAAGGAAGAAATACAAATTGATAAAAAAATTATAGAAGAACTAAAATTAAAACTTAAAGAAAACGAGGACAGGGTATTGAGGACTTTAGCTGAAAATGAAAACCTTAGAAAAAGACATGAAAGAGAGTTAGAAGAAAATAGAAGATATGCTTCAAAGAATTTTGCTTTTTCCCTCTTAACAATAGCTGATAATTTTCAAAGAGCTATGAAAGCCATACCAAAAGATATTTTACAGGACGATAAAGATATTAAAAACCTAGTTGAAGGAATAAGAGCTATTGAAAAGGAATTTTATGATATATTTGAAAAAAACGGTATTACCGTATTCCCTTCAGAAAAAAAGAAATTTGACCCAGATATTCATCAAGCAGTTTCACAGATAAATAGTGAAGTTAAAGAAGGTTTTATCGTGGAAGAATTGCAACAAGGCTTTAAAATAGCTGATAGACTTTTAAGGCCAGCAATGGTTGTAGTATCCAAAGGAAAAGAAAAAAAATAATTTGAAGAAATTAACATAATTCTTGATTTTTATNNNANTTNTATAATATAANTAATAAACTTCTTCTTATTAGTGCCACTTTAGGGCTTTTAAGAAGATTCTGTCCATAACTTAAGGAAGAAAAGGAGCTAATATGAGCGCTATAATAGGCATTGACCTNGGTACAACTAATTCATGTGTTGCNATCATGGATGGTAAATCACCAAAAGTAATAGAAAATGTTGAAGGNTCTAGAACAACCCCTTCAATGGTTGCGTTTGCTGACGGCGATGAAAAACTNGTTGGACAACCTGCGAAAAGGCAATCTGTAACAAATCCAGAAAAAACACTTTTTGCGATCAAGAGACTGATCGGTAGAAGAATGAATGATGCATCAGTAAAGAAGGATGCGGAAGTACTCCCATATAAAATCGTTTCAGGTGATAATCAAGATGCATGGCTTGGAATTGATGATAAGAAGTANTCACCAAGTCAAATAAGTGCAATGATTCTTCAAAAAATGAAGGAAACAGCAGAGAAATATTTAGGAAAACCAGTTACAGAAGCAGTTGTAACAGTACCAGCATATTTTAATGATGCTCAAAGACAAGCCACTAAAGATGCAGGTAAGATTGCTGGTCTTGATGTTAAAAGAATTATAAATGAACCTACTGCAGCAGCATTAGCTTACGGTCTTGATAAGAAAAAAACAGGAACGGTTGCAGTATATGATTTGGGTGGAGGAACTTTTGATATTTCAATTCTTGAAATAGGAGATGGAGTTTTTGAAGTTAAGGCTACGAATGGAGATACACAATTAGGTGGAGAAGACTTTGATAATACTCTTATNGACTATTTTGCTGACGAATTTAAAAAAGAACAATCTATTGATTTAAAGAAAGATAAACTAGCTCTTCAAAGATTAAAAGAAGCAGCTGAAAAAGCGAAGATAGAGCTTTCTACAGCCCCACAAACGGAAGTAAATTTGCCATTTATAACTGCCGACGCCTCAGGTCCTAAGCATTTAAATATTAAATTATCAAGATCAAAATTTGAAGCACTTGTTTCTAAACTTATCGACAGAACAATAGAACCTTGCAAACAAGCTCTTAAAGATGCAGGTCTCAATGCNGGAGAAATTAACGATGTTATTTTAGTGGGGGGTATGACTAGAATGCCCAAAGTTATTGAGCAAGTTAAAAATTTTTTTGGTAGAGACCCNAATAGAAGTGTGAACCCAGACGAAGTAGTTGCTTTNGGAGCCGCGGTTCAAGGTGGAGTTTTGAGTGGAGATGTAAAAGATGTTCTTCTTCTAGACGTTACTCCTTTGTCTTTAGGAATAGAGACTCTAGGNGGTGTTTTTACAAAACTAATTGAAAAAAATACTACGGTTCCAACTAATAAGAGCCAGATTTTTTCAACTGCTGAAGACAATCAATCTGCTGTAACAATAAGAGTGTTCCAAGGAGAGAGACAAATTGCTGCAGATAACAAACTTTTAGGGCAATTTGATTTAGTGGGAATACCTCCTGCTGCAAGAGGAACGCCTCAAGTTGAGGTAACTTTTGATATAGATGCTAATGGTATTGTTAAAGTTTCTGCAAAAGANAAGGCAACTGGTAAAGAGCATCAAATTCAGATCAAAGCCTCTGGAGGTTTGTCAGATGAAGAAATTGAAAAAATGGTTAAAGATGCTGAAGCAAATGCAGAGACTGATAAACAAAAACTTGAGTCNATAGAAGCAAGAAATAATGCGGACTCTATAGTTGTAAGTACAGAAAAAAATCTAAAAGAGCATGGAAACAAGCTTCCAAAAGAAGATAAAGAGAAGATTGAAAAGTCACTACAAGAAGTAAAAAAGTTATTAGAAGACGAAAAGACAGATGCAAAAATTTTAAAAGAAAAAACTGATGCACTAGTCCAAGATTCCATGAAACTTGGTGAAATTNTNTATAAAGAGGCNCAAGAAAAAGCCGAAAAAGAAAANAANGAAGCTGNAAAGCCTCANGACAAAAAAACNACTAAAGGAAAGACTAAATCTAAAGGTAAAGAAAAAGATGCAAANGTTGTNGATGCAGACTTTGAAGATGTGACTGATTCTAAACCCAAAAAGAAAGATGATGATAAATCAACAGGAACNTCAGCATAAATTTTAAATGGCTAAACAAGATTTTTATGAACTGCTNGGAGTTGATCGTTCTGCAGATAGCGGAACGCTTAAAAGTGCATATAGAAAATTAGCTATGAAATATCATCCGGATAGAAATCCGGGTGATAAGTCAGCTGAGAAGAAATTTAAAAAAGTTTCGGAAGCATACGAAGTTTTATCTAATCCAGAAAAAAAATCAGCATACGATCAATATGGACATGATGCCTTTAATGGCTCTCAATCGGGAGGAGGTTTTTCATCAGGAGGTTTCGGAAGTTTCTCAGATATTTTTGAAGATTTTTTTGGCGACGTATCTGGAAGATCACCAAGACAAGAAAGAGGACAAGATTTAAAATATGAAATGTCAATTGATTTAAGAGAAGCGTATCTTGGAGTAAAGAAGGAGATTTCTTATGAGACGTTAGTAACATGTGAGCAGTGTAGAGGTACTGGTTCTGAAAAGGCGCAAGGTGTAAGTAACTGTGGAACTTGTGGAGGATCTGGAAGGACAAGAGCTTCCCAGGGATTTTTTACTGTAGAAAGAACATGTCCTTCTTGTGGAGGTTCAGGCCAGATGATTACGGATCCGTGTGATAGTTGTGATGGAGAAGGTAGAAAGAGAAAGAATAGAAATATTGAAGTTAGTATTCCTACAGGNGTNGANGATGGAAGTAGGATTAGACTTTCAGGTGAAGGNGCAGCAGGTCAAAATGGATCTCAACCNGGAGATNTATATTTATTTGTNAATATAGAACAACATTCATTATTTGAGAGGGATGGAACTAATATNTTTTGNAANGTTCCTNTTTCAATGGTNGAAGCTACTTTAGGAGGNGCNGTTGAAGTNCCAACNGTATCAGGAGGAAGAGCAAAAGTTAAGATTCCAATTGGAACACANACAGGTGATCAACTNAGNCTATCAGGAAAGGGAATGCCCGCCTTAAGGTCGACTTCTTTTGGAGATATGATAATTTCATTGATTGTGGAAACACCTACAAATTTATCGGAAAAGCAAAAAGAAATTCTTAGAGACTTTGGTGAAGAATCTGGTCATAATAATAATCCAGAAGGAAGTGGCTTTTTTTCAAAAGTTAGAGATTTTTGGGATGATTTAAAAAACTAAAATTTATAGAAAAATGAAACAAATAAAAGTAGGTATACTTGGCCCAACAGGAAGAATGGGAAAAAGCTTACTTAGNGAAAAAGAATTATTTCCNTATGTGAAGATCACTGAATTGTGTGAATCTAAAAATCACAAAGATATAGGNAAAGAGATTTCAGGAGTAAAGTTAACTGGAAATATAAATAATTTAATTTCGAACTCTCAAGTGATAATAGATTTTTCTGTTCCCAAGGCAACATTATCATTAGTAAGAGCTTTAAAGGATAACAGTGAAGTATGTTTAATTACTGGTACAACTGGATTTTCTGAAATACAATTAAAGGAATTCAAAAAGCTTTCTAAGGGCTTAAGAATAATGCAATCTTATAATATGAGTATAGGAGTGAACCTTCTATTAAGNTCTGTTGAGTTTTTTTCTGAAAAACTGGGAAAGGGTGTTGATATTGAAATAATAGAAACACACCATAAGTATAAGAAAGATGCACCTTCAGGAACTGCTTTAAGTATTGGAGAAGCTGTCAAAAGAGGGAGAAATTCTTATGAAAAGAATAAATTTGTTTATAGAGGTTTAGAGTTTAATAAAGAAAGAGAAGACGGTGAGATTGGTTTCTCGTCTATTAGAGGTGGAGATGTTGTTGGTGAGCATACCACACACTTTATTATGAATGGGGAAAGAATTGAGATTACTCATAAAGCAAGTAAAAGAGAAATATTTTCACGAGGAGCACTCCAAGCAGTTGACTGGATAATTAAGCAAAAACCAGGATTGTATAATCTTCAAGATATGTTAACTTCAAAAAAGTAATTATGAAATAAAATATCAATGAATAATTTTTTTAAATATATATTTTCCTTTATTTTGTTGCTTTCCGTTATTTCGTGTGAGGAAAAAATATCAGAAGGAGATATCGATAATTATAAGAAAGTAATGGATATTAGACTTGGACACCTTGGAAATGCATTAATTATGCAAGGAAGACTATTAGAATCTTATAACCTTAGTAGTTTTAGGGCAGATGAAGATCACTTCAAAGAAGCTGAAGAAATAATAAAAGATCATCTTGCAAAGTTGGGAAGGCCAGATGAATTAAAAAAACTAAATATACCTAATAAGACAAAGATAAAAAATTTACATCTATTAATTGTTGAATCATCAGAACTTATGATTTCAGCTATGAATACACTGGAAGATCAAGCTTGGATGGGTGGTTCGGTAGGTTTTGCTGAAGTTGCTGTTGATAAAGCTCGTTTTAATTTTCAAACCGTTATTAAAGACATATATAAACCAAAAGAAGATGTTAAACCAATATTGGAACATAAAGAGTACGAGATAGGCGAGCAACCCGAGAAAGTTTTCGAATAGAAAAAGATCAAGAATATCCTTTACGTCCGAAGTGAACATACACGACACCAAAAACTATTAATATTAAACCTAGGATGAGGCTAAGGTTAATAGTTTCATTTAAGAATAAATATGACCAAAAAAGTCCGAAGCAGGGNATAAAAAAATTGCTCTGACTAGCAAANCCAGCACTTTGCTTTTTAATTAAATTGAAGAAAACGACTCCTGCNAACCCTGTGCATACGATACCTAAAAAGACACAAGCTAAAAAACTTTTTANACTTANATTATAAAATTCATACCCCATGGATGACANTGAAAAATTAATAGAGGTAATAAACAAAGGTAGGGAGATCACAGTAGCAATGATGGTTGAAGTTGTTGCNACTTGGAGTGGGTTCATATGGTTAATTTTTTTTACGCAGTTAGCNGAATAGGCATAAAATATTGCAGCTAATATGACTAAACAACTTGAAAAAAAACNAATATTTGAAAGCTCNTTCTGAGTNTCTCTGTTAAAGAAAACNACTNTAAACATCCCAATGAAGCCAAAAAACAACCCCGTTGAAATTTTCTTATTTAATCGTTCACCATANTTGAAAATATGGGCTATTAAAAATGTAAAAAAGGGCATAGTACCAATTAATGTTGCTGCAATAACACTATCTATTTGTGTTTCACTCCAACTAATTAGGTTAAAAGGGATTACATTCCCCATGAGCGCAATAAGAATAATTTTATTAAAAGNGCCTTTAACNTACAACTTTTGTTTTTTGATAAGCTTCAAGTATATTATTAAAAAGAATGAGGCTATTAANAGTCTAGATAACGTAACAAGCGTAGGATGTATTGTTTCTATNGAGATTTTTATGAAAAGAAATGAACTTCCCCAGATCCCAGATAATAAAAGCAATCCGATGTAATCAATGACCCTTGCTTTAGTAAGCATTAATTTTATATGTTATTAGTTTTTTTATATTTATTAATAGAATCACTGATAGTATCTTTTAATCTTTCTTTAGCAACTACGTTTAAAAAAGAACCAACAGAAACTACTTTATCCTCTGATCTTATTATTAATTGAGTATTTTTATTTTGAGTGACTAATTCTACGTGGGCCCAATATGGATTTAATTCCCATTCCTGTAATTTCCCAGAAGGAAAGCCACGATAAATTTTAAATTTTTTTGAGACAATAAATAGCTTTTCATAAATTTCCCCTCTTCGATAACTTACCTTAAATGCTATGTAAACTAGNAGTATATCTAGTCCAAAGAAACCAAAGACTGGCCACGCACCAAGGAACCAGAATATTATGCCACCGGTCAAACATAATAAAGTTACTATTAACATAAGAATTTTGAAGCCTCTTTTTGAAAGACTTCTGTGAGGAGAAATAGTTAAGTTTAGAAAAGTTTTATGAGACATATATATAATATAAATAAATTTTATAATATTTAAAGGTTTGTATTTGCGATATTCTAATACTAGAATTTTNTTTGTTAGATCAACTGACGAGTTTAAAAATAATCTTTTGGACCAAAACGTATGAAAATCAGTATTAAATAATTTGAAAAATACATAAAACTAAGATACTAGTACATTGATAAAATACACTATATTAAATGTCTAAATAACAAGTGATAATATTTTTTGAAATAAATGGAAAAAAATAAAAAAATCTTAGGAATGGGTAACGCTGTTCTTGATATAATATTCTCTTCAGACGANAATCAGATTAAAAAGTTTGGACTTACCAAAGGTCAGATGAGTATAGTTGATCAGAAAACTTCAGATGAAACTATTTCAGGCTTAACGGTAAGAAAGAAAAGTTCTGGNGGCTCTGTAGCAAATACTATAGCAGGCATAGGCATACTTGGNCAAGAAGCACTATTTTGNGGNAGAGTGCGTGACGATGAAATTGGAAAAGACTTTATAGAAGATATTTCAAAAAGCGGTGTTAAGTATTTATGTGAACCAGTGATTGATGGTCCCTTGACTGCAAAATGTCTTGTTTTTGTAACAGATGATGGAGAGAGAACTATGCAAACTTTTCTTGGAGCAAGTGTAAATTTAGAAGCTGNAGATATTAAAGAAGAATACTTTGANAATGTATCGATACTATTTGTTGAGGGTTACTTATGGAGTTCTGACTCAGCGAGAAAAGCAATTTTTAAAGCTGTTAAATTTGCAAAAGATAATAATATTCAAGTTGCTTTTTCTCTTTCTGATTCAGGATTAGTCAAAGCTTTTAAGGATGATTTTAACGAATTTATTAGTGAATATGTTAATATCTTAATTGGAAATGAATCAGAATTTTCTGCATTATTTGGTCAAGAGAATATTGATGACCTTAATAAAAATATAGGAAAATTAGTTAAATTAGCAGTTATGACTAATGGGAGTAAGGGGGCCGTACTTTTTAATAATGATAATTTTAAAACTTTTAGTTCTTTTCCAAATGATAATATCTTAGACTCTACTGGAGCTGGTGATATGTTTGCAGCAGGATTTTTATTTAAATTAAATCAAGGAAAATCACTCGAAGANTCAGTCACGTTTGGTTGTAATGTAGCATCAAAGATTTTGTCTCAATACGGAGCTAGACCAAGCAAAGAAATGTTTAAAGAATTCATTAGTAATTAATTATTTAATTATATTTTGAATTGCAGTTATTACTGATTTCACAGGAATCATTTTTATATCGGAACTATTACTATAGTTTCTAGAAGATATGACTATATTTTCTTGTAAATTATATGGTGCAAATTTTTTTGAATTAGTTCGTCCAAATAAAGAAATAATTGGTATATCTGCTGTTGCTAATAAATGGCCACAACCAGTGTCATTTGAAATCCCAAAATCGCAAAGTCTCGCGAATAAAATAGTATGAATAGGAGAGATTTTTTTTACTTCTGTCTGAAGTGGGAAAGAAGCAAATGGAAACTTTTTTTTTAGAATGGGAAAGTAATCTTTTTCATTTGGTCCTAAAAAAAATACTGGTAAAAATTTTTTTTGGATTAAAAACTCTGAGACCTCAATAAATTTTTCTACAGACCATCTTTTCCAACTTATTGAAGCGCCTGGGCAAATCGCAACTTTTTTTCCTGGGTATTTGACTAGGAAGTCGTGTATCTTTTTTTTATATTTGTTAATTGGTATTTGTTTAAGTTTTGTTTCTTTTTTGTAAGTTAAAAGAAGACTCATTTTTACTAACTCTTTTGCTAAATTTTCTTCTTTGCAAGTATTTGACTTAACATCTGAAAAAAAATAACCAGCAGAAGGAGAAATAAAAACTTTTGTTTTTATCTTTTTTATTACAAGAGTTGTTAAGACCCTTTTCTGAGTATCAATTACTATATCATAATCTTTCTCAGGAAGTATTTTTTTAAATAGATCAGTAAATTTACTCCCTACATTAGCGTTGTCTATAATTTTATCTATCAAGCTTTTACTTATAACTTTTAACGAACTGTTAAGAGTAGATGCCCCTTTTCCTGCTAACCATGTGATATTACTTTTTGGAAAAATTATTTTAAGATTTCTTATAAACGGTAGTTTAATGAGTGCATCACCAAGTAAATCTAACCCTACGTATACAAGAATATCGAGAGTTTTTTCATTATCTTCAAATACCCTAATTTTTTTTTCATTTTTCCATGTATTGATTACTTCTAATTTCAATACATCTAGGTTTTCATAAATATAAATATATGACTTTATAAAATTATAAAAATCCCAACTAAAATAAGAAGTTACTTTATTTTTTTTCTTCCATTTCCAGCATCTTCTGATTATTTTTTTAAATAATTCTTTTTTGAAGTGAGTTGGAACATTATTATGATTATTCAAAAAATTAATTGATGCTATGGAGAGATCATGTAGTGTTTGAGCATTGTTGGTAATGATCCTGTTTTCAATAAACTCTGGTGCAACACAAATAGTTCTTTTAGTTAGTCCAATATTGAAAGGTTTTAGATTTTTATTTTTATAATGATAACCAGCAACCCTTAATGGTAATGAATAATCTTGTATGAAAACATTCTCATCGCATCCTCCAACTTCTTCAATAGTACTTGTTTTTATCATTAGATTACTAAAACCACCCCACCCTGATAGGAAAATTTTCTTGAATGGGTTTTGAAAATAAAATGCTGATGAGTATTCTTTATTAAATTTATAATTAAAATGATTTTCGTCCCAAACCCAATGACCATATAAAAGATCTAAGTTAAGTCTGATCATTTCTGAAAACATAAAGGCTGTAATGTTGGGCGCTAAAATATCATCACCATCAACCATTTTTATGTGAGAATATTTTACATATTTTAATGCTTTATTAATAGCCCGACTAGGCCCCGTATTTTCTTGGTTAATGATTTTACTATTTACATTAGGATTTGTTTTAAGAAATTCATTAATTATAGATAAAGAATTATCCGTTGAACCATCATTAACAATAATTAGTTCTGAATTTTTTTCTAAATTTTCGTATATCGATTTGAGAGTATGATGAATAAATTTTTCTTTATTGAATACAGTAACAATAAAGCTGATCCCTTTTTTTTTAACCATAAAATAATTTAAGGTAGTTTTTTTTAAGAAACAAGAATCTTTGTGAATTTAATCGGTATCAAGTGAGTATCCTGCTGCTCTGACTGTTCTAATGATATCTTTAGAACCCCTTATATTTATAGCTTTTCTTAATCTTCGGATATGAGTATCAACTGTTCGTAATTCTACAAATATACCATGTCCCCAGACAGCATTGAGTAGTTGTTCTCTACTGTATACTCTCCCGGGATTTTCTAGAAAAAATTTTAATAATTTGTATTCAGTTGGTCCGAGGTGAATTCTTTTTTTACTTCTTATTACTTTGTGTTCATTGGTATTGAGTTCAATATCATCAAATTCTATTTTTGACTCTGCAAATGCAGACGTTGCTCTTCTTAAAAGCGCATTAATTCTAGCAATTAATTCTGAAGGCTTAAAAGGTTTAACAATATAATCGTCTGCTCCNGTATTCAAACCTTTGACTTTGTCTTCTTCTTCTCCGCGTGCAGTGAGAATTATAATGGGAAGATGCTTAATCTCATTCTTATTTCTGATTATTTTACAAATCTCAAGACCGTTCGGTGATGGAATCATCCAGTCGAGGAGAATTAAATCTGGGGTAGTTTCTTTTAGGATTAATAATACCTCTTCTCCTGTNTTTGCTTCCAAAACATCAAAACCACTTTTCTCAAGATTATAACTGATTAATGGTAATAAGGCGGTATCATCTTCAACTATTAAAATTTTTTTCTTCACTCTTTACCTTGACTATAATTTTCCTCGCACACTATAAAGGACTTCTTCACCAATNTTTTTTGAAAGATCACCAATCCTTTCAAGCTCTTTCGCAATGAACAACATTTGTACGCAATAACCAATATTATTATTCTGCTCCATCATTAGAATAATATGTTCTCGAAAACAGGTTTCATATAGAAGGTCAATCTCTTTATCTTGAACAGCAATACTTTTAGCTAATGACTCAGAGCTTTCATCGTAAGATGAAAGTGCCTGGGACAGAATTTTTATAACTGATTGACCCAATCTATAGATGGAATCAGTTGTGTAAGTGCTCGGGACTGTTTCTGCTTTTGAGACTCTTGTAGAAATATTTGCTGCATGGTCACCAATTCTTTCTAAGGTTCCTGATAGTTGTATTGAAACAAGAATTTTTCTTAGATCATCTGCTAACGGTTGCCTTTTTGAAAGAGTATTAGTGGCATATTCTCTTATTTTTTTTTCACTAAGATTAATTTTATTCTCCGTTTCTATAATACTTTTAGAAATTTCATCATTACTTATTTTGATAATTCCTACAGCCAAAAAAACTTGTTTTTCAAGTATAACGCCCATCTCGATTATCATATTTTTTAGAAGCTCAAGGTCGTTATCATAATTAGAGACTATGTGTTTATCCATATTAACCTATCTTTCCTGTTATATAATCCTGAGTTCTTTTTTGCTCAGGAGTTGAAAAAATTTTTTCAGTAGGACCAACTTCAACTAAGTTACCCATATGAAAAAAAGCTGTTTGTTGAGAAACTCTTGCTGCTTGTTGCATCGAATGTGTGACAATTACAATTGTATAATTCTCAACTAATTCATCAATTAGTTCTTCAACAACAGCAGTTGCTATCGGGTCTAGAGCTGAACAAGGTTCATCCATTAAAATTATTTCAGGGCTAACAGCAATTGCTCTTGCAATACAAAGCCTCTGTTGTTGGCCGCCTGATAATGAAGTACCAGTTTCAAGTAATCGATCTTTAACTTCATTGAATAAACCAGCTTTTTTCAAACTAGTTACTACTATTTCTTCAAGTTCATCTTTACTGTTAGCTAATCCATGAATATTTGGCCCATATGCAACATTATCAAATATAGATTTAGGAAAGGGATTAGGTTTTTGAAAAACCATTCCTACTCTCGATCTTAGTAAAACAGGATCAACAGATTTTTCATAAATATCAGAATCGTCAATTAGAATTTTTCCTGTAACTATACATGAATCGATAGTATCATTCATTCTATTCAAGCACCTCAGAAATGTTGATTTACCACAACCACTTGGTCCTATTAAGGAAGTTACTTTATTCTCAATAATGTCCAAGTTTATCTTGTTTAATGCTTGGTTTTCACCATAAAAAACATCTACTTTTTTACTTGAAATTTTCAGTTTATTTTTCATTTTCCGAATCCATCCTATACTACCATTTTTTTTCAAATTTCTTTCTTATAAATACTGCAAGTCCATTCATTAAAATAAGAAATGTTAATAGAACCATCACACCTGCTGCTGTTAATTCAACAAACCCTCTTGCAGCTGTACTTTTCCAGAGATAAATTTGAACTGGTAGTACAGTTGAGGAATCCATAAAAGATCCCGGTATATCGACAATAAATGCAACCATTCCAATCATTAATAAAGGAGCAGACTCTCCGAGTGCTTGGGACATTCCAATTATTGTACCAGTTAGAATTCCTGGAAGTGAAAGAGGCAAAACATGATGTGTAACTGTTTGAAGTTTTGTTGCACCTAATCCAATAGCTGCTTCTCTTATAGAGGGTGGAACTGCTTTTAAAGAAGCCCTTGTAGCAATTATAATAGTTGGTAAAGTCATCAACGCTAAGACCATTCCACCAACAATAGGAGCTGAGCGGGGTAAATGCATTACATTTAAAAATATTGCTAACCCTAATAAACCGAAAATTATTGATGGAACTGCGGCAAGATTATTTATATTGACCTCAATGAAATCAGTAAATTTATTTTTTGGAGCAAGTTCTTCAAGAAAGACTCCTGCAGCTACAGCAATGGGGAAAGATAGTAGTAGTGTTATGAAAAGAGTAAAAAAGGAGCCCATTACAGATCCCCAAATACCAGCTTGTTCGGGTTCTGTAGAATCAGCTGAAGTAAAGAAGGTCTTATTAAAAGAAAACTTTAGATCGTTATTGTTAATTAATTTTTGAAACCACTCTAATTGTTTGTCTGAAATCAACCTTTCTTCTTCTTCAAGATTTATCATATCAGGATTTTTATGAATCACATCATAAGTAGAGCTTGCAAGCAACCAAATTTTTTGTGATTTACCGATCAGATTATTATCATTAATTACTAGATTTTTTAACTTTTCTTCTTGTGAACTAGAAATTAGCCCTATTAAGTCATTAATATCATTTCTTTTTTTTACCTCTGGAAAGTAATTGAGTAATGAGTTCTTAATAATTACTCGATAATTTGCATCCATAATTTTTTCAGATTCTCTGTTTCCTTCAGGATCAATTATTTTTGGATCAAAAAATACATCTAATTGTATTACAGTATTATTAAAAGCTTTTTTGCCACTCATGAATATGGTGGTTAAAATTATAACTAAAAAGGTGATGGCAGATATGATTCCAAATAACCCAAAAAGTTTGAAGTTTTTTTCGCTTCTCCTTCTTTTTTTCAATGATTGTTCTATTGTTTTTGTAACCTTACTCATATCGTTCTCTATATTTATGAACTATTTTAAGTGCTAGTAAATTAAGTATGAGTGTTATAACAAATAATGTAATCCCAAGTGCAAAAGCTGCGAGTGTTTTTGTGCTGTCAAACTCCTGATCACCGACCAACAAAGTTACAATTTGTACCGTAACTGTTGTTACAGCCTCAAACGGATTTGCCGTCAGATTTGCTGCGATCCCTGCCGCCATAACAACGATCATTGTTTCTCCGATTGCTCTCGAAATTGCTAACAAAATTGCACCCATTATACCTGGAAGAGCCGCAGGTAGGACGACCTTTTTTATAGTTTCTGATTTTGTTGCTCCCATTGCGAATGAACCATCTCTAAGAGTTTGTGGGACAGCTGAAATTACATCATCAGACAAAGAAGAAATAAATGGAATAATCATTATTCCCATAACACCACCTGCCGCAATTGCACTTTCGGATGCAATACTAAATCCTAAAAAATCTGCTAAATCTTTGAAGAAAGGACCAACGGTTATAGCGGCAAAAAAACCATAAACCACTGTAGGAACACCAGCTAAAACCTCTAGCACCGGCTTAATTATACTTCGAGTATTATTCGAGGCATATTCTGAAAGGTATATAGCCGATGTTAATCCAATGGGAATTGAAACAAACATAGCAATTAATGTTATTAATAGAGTTCCTGCAAATATTGGAACTGCTCCAAATGAGCCTTGGCTTGCAACTTGATCTTCTCTAATAGCCATTTGTGGACTCCATGATAAGCCAAATAGAAAATCTAGTATTGGTATTTGATTAAAAAATCTGAGAGCTTCAAAAATCAAAGAAAAGACGATTCCAACTGTTGTGACTATCGCAACTATGGAACATAGAATTAAAAAATATACATTTGATTTTTCAACTGATTGCCTTGCTCTAAATCCTTGACCTATTTTTTTTAAAGAAAACAAACATAGCAGTGAACTTATTCCGAGAATAAACCATAAAGCATATGCCTTATAAGAAGTCGAAATTTTCTCATAGTATACTGCTCCATCTATTAAACGTTGATCGGTTCCAGGAAATGGATTTCCTATATTTATAGATTTGACCCTATCTACCAACATTTGTGTGCCCCCAACAAACTCTTCTTTTATTTCAGGGGATAAAAAAGAAAATAATAAATTATCAAAGATATGCGATTTTATAGTGAGCCAGAAGAGGAGACCTATTAATGCTGGAATAATAAGCCATATCACTGCATTTTCTCCGTAATATTTTGGGAGAGAAGGCAGTTGATTTTCTTTTGTTAAACTGGAGTTGAGGCGAATGGCCTTAGTGTTCCCATACCAATATGCAGTGATTGCAATTATTATTATGAAAACACTAAAAGACCAAAAACCCATAAGTTAATACTATATTAAATACACTTATTTTTTAAGAACTTTAGCGTCAAATTTTGTAAATTTCTTACCATCTTCTTCAAAGCTAGCTCTAAGGTCTTCAGATAATGGAATTAGTCCTTTAGAAACTAAATAACCATCCTTACCTATAGCCTTTGCTGAAGTAAATTCCTTGACATATTCCTTAATTCCAGGAATTACACTTGCATGTGCATTCTTAATATAAAAGAATAGC
>NHJI01000008.1 GCA_002169685.1 Rickettsiales bacterium TMED211
ACCTGGTGATGTTTGTGTAGACGTTGGTGCAAATATTGGTATGCATACTTTATTAATGGCTTCTCTTAATTCTAGTAATGATAAAGGAGAAAAAGCAAAAGTCATATCATTCGAGCCAAATNAAAAATGTTNTAATGAATTAAAAAAAAACATNAAACTTAATAANTATAAGACTGTGGAAGTAAGNCAAAAGTTNTTAGGTGAAAAACCTGNAGNNGAATCATTTTATCATGCTTCAGANNAAGATTCTGGAACCTCTTATGCACTANAANAAATTGATGANCANAGCTTAAATTGGGAAAAAGTNAAGACTTCAACCTTAGATAAAGAACTAAAACATGAAAAAAGTATCAAAGTNTTNAAAATGGATGTAGAGGGTTTTGAAGGTAATGTGCTTAGAGGTTCTAAGAATTTACTGGAAAAAGATCTGATAAGATACTGGATTATTGAATATNCTCAGCATTGTTTAGCGAGAAATAATGATTCATTAGATACTTTAAGAACGCTAATGGAAAAANATAATTTAGAGATGTTTATATTAGANCCTAGTGGNGGTTTGCCAAAGTTTATACCTAATAAAGTTGCTCTTAAAACATNTACAATACCNAATTTGCTCTTCACTAAAACAAAACATTTAAATGAGGACTGGGTTATGGAAGATNTAGAAANNCATNTTAANCCAAAAAGTTTATGGCCCAATGTAAATGTTAGATAATAATCATATTTGTAANTCTNTTAAAATAGAATGGGGTGGCTTTTCTTTATTAGAGTTTTTGATTTCTGAATCTAATAATATTAATAAAAAATTTTGTAATGCTCTTGATATTGGAAGTAATCATGGGAACCATACTGGAATCATGAGAGATTTTGGGTTGAAGGTTGACCAAATTGATAAGTATAATCCCAATGCTGAAATACATGNTGATTTNAATGAGTACAAATTTAATAAAAAGTATGACGTAATTTTTTGTTCACATGTAGTAGAACATCAAAGAAATATTGGATTATTCTTGGACAAAATTTTTGATGTATTAAGCGATGATGGGGTTTTAATTATATCGGGACCAGTACATGAAGCTGAAAGGTTTGTTGAAGGACATATTGCATCAACGATATTCCCCTTATTTTTACAAAGCCTAATTTATGCTGGCTTTGATTGTAAAAATGGAAAAACAATGATGCTTGGTGGAGTCGAAAATTCTTTTATTGTAAAAAAAGCTAAGAATTTTGAACTTAGTGAAAGAAAAGAAACAGGATTCAAGTGGACAGAAAAACATCGTGAACGTTCTCCAGTTGATTTAACTGCAGGGTCATTTATTCGAAATGGTAAATTAGAATTATTAAATTGCGAAATCTGGAAAGTAGAAGGCGAGGATGGATTGAGCTTTAGTCTCCCTATTGATTATAAACCAAGAGATATAGATATTGAATTTTGCACCTGGAACGTAATAAAGATTTTTGATGATTACCTTAATGATATTAACTATGAGAACGAGAAATACGTTCTTTTGAAAGTTTAATTGAGAGATATTTTGTATGGAAAAGATTAATTTTACGATTGCCATACCGACTTTCAATAGCATTGAAAGTTTAAAAAAAAATATTAACTCCGTTCTCAATCAGAATATTTCTTCAAGTATTAATTTAACGATTGCAATTTCTAATATTGCTTCCAATGACAGTACGTTCGAATATTTGGAAACTTTAAAGAAAAAAGAAAATTTCAATATTCATAATACACGATTTGATAAAACNGATTCTCAATCCTTAAATTTGTATTGTTTAGGTAATATGATACCAAATAATTCAGATTGGGTTTGGTTAGTAGGAGATGATGATCAACTATCAAACAAAAATGCTATTTCTAATATATGNGATAAAATTAATAATAATTATGATGATGATTTAAAATTAGTGGTTGCATGTAACGCAGATAGAAGTAAAAAAACTAATAAAATCTTTAAAGACGAAATTTTCCAATTATGCAATAAATTTGGTTATCATGAAATGTTGGGTTGGATGTCCTCGCTAATCATGAAATCTGATATTATGAAAAAAGTGTTACAGGATACTTATTTGCATCCTGAGATATACAAAATAACTGATAATAATGTTCATGTTCATGAAAAATATCCTTACTCCGCTTATCCACATTCGTTTGCTATTTTAAGGCATATTTCGAAAAAAAAAGGTATTTTCATTGATAGTCCTTTTGTAGAAACACAAAATAAACAACAAACCGAAGAATCTATAGCACAATGGGCAGTAGACTCAGTAGGACAAAGGTATCTTTTTGTGGCTGATGACCTAATAAGATTATTAAAATATAATATTATAGAACAAAGTTCGTGCTCAAAAGTTTTTTTTAGGTATCAAACATATCATTTATGGGATAAGTGGGCGTTATGGATGTTAAATTATTTAATAATTCATTCCAAAAGTCATAATATAACTGAAAGTCTTCTTTTATCATTACAANAATGGAACAACTCAAATTGGAAAAGGATTAGTTCTTTATTATCGTTATTGGATACAAAACATGATAGAAAAGTATTTTCTACTTTTATTCAAATTGGTATTAACTTTTCTANTATTTTTTTAAAAAGTGGTCTAAGCGTACCTATAAGAGAACATTATATAAAAAACTTTGAACAAGTAATTAATCAAATGAACTATAATTTTGAAATAAATGATTTTTGAAGAATTATCTTTATATTCTAGGTTTAATAATTTCCATACTGAATGTAGGAATACAATTTACAAGTTTTAAACTATCGATTAGCTTGAAAGCCATCTCACTCAGACCACCTAAAAGATATAATCCTGAGTATGAATTTGCTGCTAAACATAATTGAGTAATAAATTTACGGTCTGACATGTCTTTTAAATAGTTTTTAAACGTAAATACTCTATCCCAATATAGAGATGCAAATGCATGAANTTGCTCTAGNTATTTTTGTTTATCTTTTTCTTCAAGTTGATGATAGGTAAGAGTATTTTGATTAAGTGTTACAACAAATAAAGCTAATAAATGGTCCCATATATGATAAATCTGATATCTAAAAAAGGTTCTTGATAAAGACTGTTTTTTTATAATTTTACGCTCTTCAAGTTTTTTAAAGTCATCTAACATAAATAAATACCGTAAAGCAACATTTTCTNNAGCNTTATGATTATTATGTAGATCTATTTGCTCTGGCGTTTTTGGTTGATTTTCAATGACAGGTGAATCTAAAAAAACTGCTTTTTTGTTTGATAAATTCATGAAAATTTCAAGAGAATGTGGATATGCAGAGTAAGAATATTTTTTTTCTAAATTAAAATTGTTTTCTTTAACCANATAAAAATCTTCATTTGTAAATACACAACTCATTGCCTTTTTCATTTCTTCTTTCCTAAGAACCAGACCAGAAATCCAACCTAACATTTCGTGATAACCATACCTGTTACAAAGATTAAAAATTGTATCTTTATGAATAGANCCGGNATTTAAAGACCTTGATTTTTGACANGCACNAATTAAATCAGTGTCTAAATCTNCGTTATTTCTTATAACTTTTATTATTTTACTTAACGATAAGTTATCACATAAATAATCATCATCACCATGAAGCCATACCCAGTCAGCCTTAGAAGGAATTAATTTCGCTAGGCAATAAAAATTTGCAATAGAATTTGTATGTTTTTTAAAGGGTTTATTATTTATAATAATATTNTTTGAATTAATAGAGCTTAAAAACTCAGATGTTCCATCATTTGATGCAATATTAGAAATTAATATTGTTAGATTTACATCCGAAGGAATAATTTGGTTTGTTACAGATTCTAGAGCCTTTTTTAAGTGATCCAGTCTGTTAAAAGTTGGAATAGCAATTACAAATTCAATTTTAGACATTNTNAAGAAATTGCAATTGATATGCCAAAAACATTAATAAATTCNTGGTTTTGGCATGTTATTAGCAAAGATATACTTGTACAAAATTAAAAAGGAAATGCTATGAACNCAAGAGAAAAAAGTATGCTTGACTTGCTAAAAAAACTCAAAAATGATTATGGAGTTGTTGCTGTCAAAGCAGANTTTGAAGCTGAAGGAACAAGAGTGGATGAATTATTAAGGTTGTTAGAGTTAACTTTTCGTTCTGATCTCAAATTGGCTCTAAAAATTGGGGGATGTGAAGCGGTCAGAGATCTGATTGAGAGTAAAACTTTTGGTTGTGATTATATTATAGCACCGATGATTGAAAGTTCATATGGATTGTCTAAATTCATTGATGCAAAAAATAAAATTTATAAAAACAGCAAAAACGGGACTCGTTTTTTATTTAATCTAGAAACTAAAACGTGCTTTAATGACATAGACTCAATAATGAAATTAGCAAAATCTAATTTAGATGGTTGCGTGTTTGGAAGAGTAGATTATTCAGGAAGTTTAAATATGTTACGCCAAAAAATAAATTCTCCAAAAATTACTCAGGATGTATTAACTGCATCAAAATTAGCAAAAAAAAATGATCTAGAATTTGTAGTTGGTGGAGGTGTTTCAATTGAAGCTATCCCAGTTCTTAAGAAATTTAAATCTACTCATTTATCTAGATTTGAAACTAGAAAAGTTGTTTTTTCTTCAGAAGCTCTGGATATAAAAGATATAAGTACTGGGCTTTTAACGGCTGTTGAGTTTGAATTAAATTGGCTTAAAAATAAGCGTGAGTATTATAAAGTTATTTTTGATGAAGATAAATTNAGAATACATATGTTAGAATCCAGATGGAAATCACTTATTGAAGNTAGAAAAAATAATATNCGTCTNGCNAGCTAATGAAGAAGNTNTTATTTNTAGTTCCAATGCATTTAGCATTTGAATCATTTATTAATCCACCNAGCAACGCTAGGCATTTTAAGAAAAAAGATGGAAAATATTATAATAGTTTAGCTACAGACCTACCCTTAGGTCCACTTTCAATGAGTTCGTATTTGAAAAAACATATAAATGTTAATGTAAAACTTATTGATTTTAATGTAGAGATAAATAGTGAAGAAGGNTTNNCTNANAAAAATTTTTATGATTATTGTGAGAATTATTTAAAAAAATATGATTTTAAACCGGATATCGTGGGAGTTTCTTCATTATTTAGNCCATCTTTCAATAANTTNTTAGATTGTGGTAANGCNGCAAAACTTATATTTAAAAANTCNTTAGTTATAGGTGGAGGNAATATACCGACTAATAGCTATAAGNATATTTANGATGATTTAGATTGTGATTTTTATGATGCGTTATGTTATGGTGAAGGNGAAATACCTTTNCTAGAATTAGTAAAATCNATTGATACAAATAATTATTTNAAAAATAGTAATTCATGGATTACTAAAGAAAAAGTATTTGATAANGANAAATTATTAATTCCAAAGCATAATTTTATTAATGAACTTGATGAAATTCCTTTCTATGATTANGATTTACCTGATCCTGAAAAACATGGTNTNAACCCTGTNATGAGTGCATATGCTTCAGTGGATAATCAAAAAGGCTTCCANATCATGACTTCACGAGGTTGCCCTTTTTTATGCACTTTCTGNGCATCTCATAAAGTTCATGGAAGAAAAATGAGGTATCACTCAGTTNAGAGGATTCGAAAGGATCTAATTAAGTTGAAAGAGAGATATGGTGCAACTACAATTATTTTCCAAGATGACCATTTAATGGGAGATAGAGAAAGAGTTTTTGAAATACTAGAGATAATAGGCGAACTTAAATTAGAAGCTATTTTTCAAAATGGATTAACGTTATATGCTCTTGATAAGCCAATGTTAAATGCGTTTTATAAAGCAGGAGTCAGACAATTAGTTCTTCCAGTAGAATCAGGNAGTGAAAAAGTTTTAAAACAACAAATGAAAAAACCATTAAAATTCAACATTTCTCAAAGAGTGGCAAATGATTGCAGGGATATTGGAATTTATACTAATACAAATATTCTAATTGGAATGCCTGGTGAAACTAAAGAAGATATCGAATGCGCTAGAAATAATTTAAAGTCTATCAATACAAATTGGTTTCATATTGTTTGTGCTAGCCCTATTGTTGGAAGCGAAATGCATGAGATTTCTGTTGCAAATAATTATATTTCAGGTGATACCTTAGGAGCCGATTATAGAAAGGCAGTGATTAATACAAAAGATTTTGAATCAAGCTATATTCAAGAAATGCAGTACAAGATGAATTTAGAATTAAATTTTGTCTATAATAATGATATGAAATTTAATCAGTACTCGACAGCTCTCAAAGGATTTAATAATACAATAAGAATTAAGAAAGATCATTGTTTTGCTCATTATTTTAGTTCTAAATGTTATGAAAAAATGAATAACTCGCTTAAAGCAAAAGATTCAATGAAATTAGCTAGAAAATATTCTAAAAATAATTTTTGGAAAAAATATATAAATGAATTTCAAATTAAAGAATTATTGAATTAATTAATACAAAAAGTGATATAAAAAATGATTTCTTCGAAGGAAATAAGAGTTTCAGATNANATATGTCAAACTTTAGTTAGTGAGGGAATTCAAAAGGCTTTTTTAATAACAGGAGGTGGTTCGATGCATCTCAATGACGCAATTGTGCGTAATAAAAAAATAGAACATCATTTTATGCATCATGAACAATCCTTNTCTATGGCTGCTGAAGGATATTCAAGGATAACTAATAACCCGGCATTGGTNAATATCACTACTGGTCCGGGTGTAGTGAATTCACTTAATGGGGTATATGGAGCTTTTGTTGATTCGATACCAATGTTTGTTGTTTCTGGACAAGTTAGAACAGAAACTATTGCACGTTTACACGATAAAAAATTAAGACAACTTGGAGATCAAGAGGTTGATACTTATTCTATGGTTAANCCTGTTGTTAAATACTATGCATTGATTTCAAAACCAGAAGAAGTCAAAACAGCATTGAGTAATTGTATTTATCATTTGAAAAAAGGAAGACCTGGGCCTGTTTGGTTAGATGTTCCAATAGATATTCAATCAAAAAATATTTCTATTAAAAAAAAATTAATTTCTTATTCCAAGTCTAAAAAAAACATTAAGCTTGATTATATTCATGAGAATCAAAAGAAGATTAATATAAATTATGATCATTTGAAAAAAGATATTAGATTTATATTAAATTGTATAAAGAAGTCTAAACGACCGACTTTATTAATTGGAAGTGGTGTTCGTATATCTAGTCAAGTTGATAGAACTTTGAGGATACTAAAAAAATTAAAAATACCTGTTTGTGTTGGCTGGAATTCAAATGACATTATACCNAATAATAATGAATGTTTTGTGGGAAAACCAGGAACAGTAGGGGATAGATCTGGAAACTTTTCTATTTATAATTCAGATTTAGTTTTAGTTCTAGGGTGTAGATTAAATATTAGACAAATTAGTTATAATTGGAAATCTTTTGCAAAAAACGCAAAATTATTGATGGTTGATATTGATCAATCAGAAATAAAGAAACATACATTGAAAGTTTACAANGGCTTTAATTATGATTTAAAGTTTTTTTTAACTGAATTTGAAAATATGATAATTAATTGGAAAAAACAAGACGCTCATTTACAGTTTTTAAATTGGTGTAAAAAAATAAAAAAAAATTTTCCTGTTATTCAATCTAAACATTTNAACAAAGGTAAAGTAAACCCGTACGGGTTTTTTGAAGAGTTATATCAAAATTTATCTAGCAAAGATATTGTTGTTTTAGCAAATGGAACAGCATGTGTTGTAGGGTTACAAACCTCAAATATAAAAAAAGGAATGCGTGTATTTACAAACTCTGGCTCTGCATCAATGGGGTATGACCTTCCAGCAGCAATCGGTGCATCAATAGCAAGTGAAAAGAAAAAACGAGTAATTTGNGTCGCAGGAGATGGAAGCTTAATGATGAATATTCAAGAAATAGCTACGATGAAATATAAGAACTTACCAATTAAATTATTTATTCTGGGTAATAAAGGTTATCANTCTATTAGACAAACTCAAAAAAACTATTTTTCTGATAACCTTTGCGGAACATCTGAAAATGATGGGTTAGGGTTTCCGGACTTCATTAAAGTAGGCATTGCTTTTGGTATTAAATCTAAAAAAATTAGTTCGATAGATGAATTAAAAAAACACATTAAGTCAAAAGACTTTAATAACTCAAGCCCACAGATTATTTATGTTGAGCTTGATGAAAAACAAAACTTTGAACCTAAACTACAATCAAGAAAACTTGAGGATGGTAGTTTGCTAACTCCCGAACTTCACGATATGTTCCCTTTCCTGAGTGAAAAAGAGATCAAAGATAGTTTAATTTAATTTTTTTTTATTATATATCTAATGACTTTTTAGATTGCGCTCTTTCCTTCCAGAGATGTTTATTGTAACCCATATTATACTCTGGAAGCCTTAGATTCATACATTTTTTACACGTTGAAATATCTTTTTTATTATTTGAAATCTCACTTAGTGAAGAATCTAGAAAGTTATTAGATACAATGTTTTGTGATTTATTAAAGACAATACAACACACCGGAACAGAAAGATCTGCATTAATATTCACTTGGTTTTCTCTAAAGGGACAACTACTTTTTTCCTCTATATTTAACGAGGATATTTCTATACCTTCCTCGATTCCAACTAATAAATTCTCTTCTAATTGACTTGTTTGTTGATCAGGTTTCCCTTCTAATTTATTGATTACTCTTTCAAAAGGCATCACTAAAGCATAAGTGGTTGATAGAATGAATCCGAGTTCTTCAGCTAATTCTTTAAATTTTTTAAGATTTTTATCATTATTATTTCTATATAAGTGATAATTAATATCTATTAATGTATGAGAATTATGTTGATCCATTAATTTTCTAATTTTATATAAGTTTGACTTTACTAAATTAATATCTCCACCTTGGTGAGTAGAATTATATGCATCTGGATAAAACCCAGAAACTGAAATTTTTAAGTATTCAGGGTTCGACTTAATAATTCTTATTAATTTCTCTTCATTAAATCTAATCGATAGATTACTCGACAGCGATACTGCAATTCCTTTTTCATGTATGTAATTAACAATTTCATCAACTTTTGGATGTATTAATGGCTCACCCCAACTATAAAGACTGATATGAGTTGTTTCTGGTGATTCTATTGTTATTTTATCAATTACTTTTTTCGTAGTTTCCAAATCCATCGAGCCTTTTGGTGCGTCATCTTTATTTTCTAAACTATGAGGGCATGAAAGACATTTAAGATTACAACTACTTAAAATATCAATAGTAAAGTATGGTGATTCTTCTCTTTGAAAGCTGTGAGTTTCAATAGAGTTTAGCAAGAAATTATTCATTACTCTTTTAATTTCATCCTCTTTTAGAGCAACAGCTATAATTATAATAGGATTGAGTTTTTTACTATTTATTTCACTAATAACATCCTCAGGTTTTAAAACAGGGAGGTTGTAGACATTTTTATTTTTAAAACAATCGTCAGAATCTATGAAACAATATGCATCTTTACCCTTACTTTTCAAAAATCTCAAGGCACCTAAACCTGTCATTCTTGCTCCCCAAATCATAACGTCTTTGTTTCCAATATCTTTTATTAATTTTTCACGACTAGACAATTAGTCCTCCTTAATAAAGTAGTCATTATTGATAGAAAATTTTTTGTAAAAGAAATTGACCATTGCCTTAATAGAATCACTATGCTTAATAAAGTTATAGTGCCCGATTTCTTTGAGTAGTCGACCAGGGTCCCCTGAGTATTCTGGGTTTAGTCCTTTATTTTTTATAATGACTTCTTTTTTTACATTCATTATTTCTTTGATTTGATTAGCAAGATAGGAGAGTTTTATGGGTTTTCCAGAACAAACGTTATATGTTTTGTAATTTAAGCTATTGCTATTAATAAATATTTTTATAATTTTAAATAAATCATCAATATATAAATAATCAAAATTCATATCTTTATTTAAAGAGATGGGTAGACCAGACAATACTCGACAAATATTATTAGAAATAAAACGTTTTTGATACAATTCATATGGGCCATAAATCCCAAAAATTCTTAGATTAAATATATTTTCTATTTCTGAAAATTCTATTTCTCTCCCGCAAATGAATTTAGATAAATAATAACCATTTTCAGGATAACTATTTTTTGTAAAATCCTCTTTCATTAAAGGTTGATATAGCCTTGGGTTATATTCACCGCCAGAACCTAAGAAGATTAATTTACCAAAAAACCTTTTGTTAGCTAAAATATTATTCAGCATCCCAACACTGTTTTCTACCGAATTTATATCAACACTAGCATGGATTATTATATCAGGCTTAATCCTCTTAAGGTACGAATAGCATTCTTCGTATTTTGTGATATTGAGTTCTTTTCTTGTTGGAGAAAATATTTGATACTGTTTCTGATCTTCTGAAAATAATTCCTTTAAAGATTTACCAATAAAACCAGTTCCACCAAGAATAAGAATTTTTTTCATTTTTTTAATACTAGTTATTTGTATTTAACCACTTATTTGGGGCAGATTCAGGTTTAGCATTTATAGCTTTAAGTGCAATATCTGTATGCGGGTCTAAATCTTCTTCAACACAGACCATAGGAGCTGCACAAGATTTACAAAAATTAATACAGTTTCTTTTCCCATAAAGCATTGCTGTCCTTAGTTCTTTTAGAGACTCTCCATTCCAAATTTCTAAAACAGATTGATATTTAACATTTCCAATATCTACTTTTCTTGGCCAATCTAATGTACATGGACTGACGGAACCATCACAATTAAAATGTAAATACATGAATGTAAAAGGNCAAACTTTTTTCCAAGACCCAATTTTTTGTCCATACATACCAGTTTCCATAACGTCATTTTGTTTATCTTCTTGTGTCTCAGCCCATTGAGGAACAACTTTTTCAATGAAAATTTCATCGCAGATTGGTCCAAAAGTTTTATAAAAATAGTTTCTTTCACTTTCTGTCATACTGAAACCTTTTTTTGATGCATCTTTAAGAGCGTGCGCCTCATCTGCAACCTTAACATAAATTATAAGATCAGATTTNAATCTTTCTTTAGTTTCANATAGATTTTTAACGCCACTNATAATTTGGGANAAGTCCTGTTTTACTCCTGCAACTTCCAGATACCTTTTATCCGTCAAGCCTTCCAATGAGATATTTATTCTCTGCAATCCAGCTTTTACAATTTTTTCATTTAATACAGGCTCTAACTTCGAACCATTAGTGAATACTTCAATAATATCGGCAGTTTCNCTCTTTNTTGCATATTCAATTAATTCTGATACTTTNGGGTGTAAGGTTGGTTCTCCATGGTTACCAATCTTAATTTTCTTTATTTTTTCTGGAAAATCACCGAGATCATCTATAATCTTTTTGAACATATCCTCTGCCATAAAACCTCTTTTTAAACCCACATCTTTCATTCCTTTAGTATCTGCTTGAAAACAGAAACTACATTTGAAATTACAAACACTTGATACATCAACATGAGCAGAAATTGGAGTTTGAAGAGGTATAATATCTTCTAATCTTTGTTTTTTTGCAGAATGAATTCTTGGTTGAATAACCGCAGTGGTATTTTCTTCCATATTTTAAGCCCTTATTATTTAATAACCTCATCATTAAATGCAATTATCTTGCCATTAAATTTTTTATCTTTAAGGAACTTCTTAACTTGATTGGCATAATTTCCGGGTAACATAATAATAATTACATCACACTTTTTCTTAAGAAAGTCTTCAGGACTTATTATTTTTTTATGAAGAATAGGGGTATAAAGCCCTTGTTTAAATGGAGCAGAATCTACTACGTAGTTTATTTCTTTTAAATTAGCTAATGACATTGCAGCTAATGCTCTGTGCCCAGCGCCCCATATCGATATATTATTTCCATNTTTTTTNAGTTCATTAACTTTTTTATTAATAGAATCTAATATAACTAACATCTTCTTATTTTCATTGTCTAAGGACAGTAACTTTCTTTTTTTTCCAATTAATACAATGTCATTTTCATTGTTTTTATAATAACAATCAAGAACATCAAAACCACTATTCTCAAATACTCTTTTTAATGTTTTTACAGTAAAATAAACTAAATGGTCAGTTACAAATTCATATAAACAGCTTTTTTCAATTATTCTTTTTAAACTTGGGACAGAAAAATAAATATGTCCATTAATAGTAAGCATTGAATTTATTTCTTCTAAGAAATCTTTAATTTTAGGTTGATGCTCTAAAAAGTTATTGCATATGATAAAATCAAACTTTTTTGTAATCGCTAGTTTATCTAAAAGATAACCCTTTATAATTTTATTTTTGTTTCTTGATGCATCAATGTTTTTTTGAGAATTTTCAAGACCTATTGCATTGATATTACATTTGCTGATCGCACTCAGAAAGTCTCCTTTAGCTGAACCAATTTCAAGCGTTCTAGATTTTTCTAATTTAAATTTTTTAATTATAATATTAAATTCTTTAACAATTTCTCTCTTAGACTCTTCGTTTAAAGAAGATGCAGTTATAACGTTTTTATAATATGAAACTGGCTTATTTTCTAATTGAACTAATTCACATGAAGGGCACTGTAATACTTTAAGTGTAATATTCTTATCTTTATCAAAATCTTTTTTTTTTAAAAAAAATTGTGCAGCTTTAGGAAAATTAGCTAATTCAACTAATAAATTAAATTTTTTTGAATAGTTGCAAAATCTACATTTCATTTTAGATCATTTAAATTTATTAATAAATTTTTTATGTCGAGTGGGATGCATAAAAAAAAAGTTTGTATTTACTGTTTTTTCAGTAATCTTAGTTATTTTTTTTAATTTATTTTTATTTAATTGATAACAATTATAACCATATCTACAGATCAAATTTATGACTTCATTAGGAGAATAATTAAATTTTTTTGACCATTTTCTTAATAGTTCACAAAAGATTATTGGTTTATAGTCTTTAAGATATTTTGTTGCGCCTTGAAAAACAAATAACTCACTACCTTCAACATCACATTTAATAAAATCTACTTCAATTTTTTTTTTCCAAAAATAAGAGTCAAAAGTTATTGCCTCTACATTAACTTTATTTATTTCCTTCCGATTTTGAATATTTTTCATTGAAGCACTACCAGTCTCTAATTTTGTCCAATAAAAATTCTTTTTTTCATTAATATTAGATATAGCTTTATTAATTAATAATGCTTTTTTACAATGATTTAATTGTATATGGCTTTTAAGAATATTAAAAGTCCTTGGTATTGCTTCAAATGAATAGATTTTATTTACGCTTTTAGATTGAGAAAATTTCAAAGTATAGTAGCCAACATTTGCTCCTATATCAGCAATTATTTTAGAGTTTGCTGCAATATACTCTATTGCTTTTTTTTCATTATCTTCAAATTTCCCAAAATTTAATATTTCTATAGGTATAAACCTACTATCATTTTCATCTAGATATAATTTCATACCACAATCTAAAGTCGCTACGATATTTTCTTGATTCAAATCAATATTTTTAATGTCTGAATTTTTTATTAGATTCGGAAAGAAAAATAAGTGTTTATGTAGTCGATGCATCTTTTTGATGTAAGTATGCTTTTCATATTTTCCTTTTAAATAATTTTCTCGAATTAAATTATAATTTATCATTTCTCATACCATTCTACAGTTCTTCTAAAACCATCTTTAAGTGAAATTCTCTCGACCCATCCTAACTTTTTAACTTTATTACAACAGACTAAAGTTCTTTTAAACTCTGCTCTTAATAATTTTTTTTTAATTTTTGAAACAATTACTTTTAATTTTCTTTCGGGAAAAACTTCTTTGACTAAAAAATTTGCAAGCATTTTTATTGAAGTTTCCTTTTTTGAAGCAAGGTTATAAGATTCACCGTTTTTACCTTTTATTAAAATTAATAAAATTCCTGATACTACATCTGAAATATAACAAAAATTCCTCATAACATTACCTTTAGAAAAAAGCTTAATATTCTGATTTTTAATTATATTGTTTATAAAGTCAGCAAAGGATCTTCCATCATTTAGAGTTATACCTGGTCCATAGGATATGGAGGGTCTAATAATAGAAATTGGGATTTTATATTGATTCTTATAAGCTATACAAATTGTTTCAGCCATTCTTTTGCTTTCTAAATAAATGCTTTCTGGGAGTGTATTATCCAAATAACCAAAAGTAGATTCATTATTAGGTCTTTTATGATCATCAACAAAACCATAAACACCAGATGTGCTAATAAATAAAAATTTTTTTACTTTTTTTTTTTTACTAAAATTTAAAAGGTTTATAGTTCCAGTTATGTTTGGTTCCATAACATCAACAGGCTGTGATTCATAAAACTTTGGAGAAGCAAGACTTGCCATATGAATTATATAGTCAACCTTTTCTTTAATATTTATATTAGATAATAAATTTGTTTGAAAAAAAGCTAATTTTTTATTTTTTAAATGACTTTTAAACTTTTCTTTTGTTCTTTTTATATCTCTTGTTGTTCCAACAATTTTAATATTTAAATCTTCTTTTTCATTTAAATATAATAAAAATTTTATGAGGTAGTTTGCAAGATATCCAGATGCTCCTGTAATTAGAATAGAAGAATTTTTTAACTTTTTCCAAGAAAATTTATTTTGAAGAATGTTGGAAAAATCTTCTTTTAAAACATTATTCATTTAAAATATCTTTCTTTATTTTTTTTTGCATAAGTTAAAAAAACATCTTTTTGTAACTCATTAATATTTAATTTTTTTTTTGTATTATCTATCTTTTTATACACATCTTTTATGCCATCAAAATAGGAAGTAAACTCAAAGTCAGGTAATATAGCTTTTAACCTCTTATTATCCCCTGTATAATAAGTACCAATGCCTTGATTGAGAACCTTAACCTCTAGATTTTTTTTTGAAATTTTATTAATTATTTCAGCAATTTTCTTTAATTCTATAGATGTATTTGGTGTTATATTATATGTTTTAAATTTATGTGATTTTGTAATTAGTTTTTCACAAATCTTACAAAAATCTTTCACATAAATATAATCAAACTTGCAATTTTGGTTGATAATAATTGGCAAATTTAAGATATTTTTTGCTATGCAATTCGATATAAACTTATACCTATAATCTTCATATTCTCCATATATTCCAAATATTCTAAGATTAAGTAGATCTTCTGATTTTTTATTTTCAATG
Organism: Rickettsiales bacterium TMED211; assembly: GCA_002169685.1. Next base: position 15,250 of record NHJI01000008.1, read on the forward strand.
AATTTTGATATTATATATTTCGAATAACTATGGGAATCAATTGGAATATATTTTCCGAAATATTCTTCTTTCATGTTTCTCTTCCAATATGCTCGGCTATATTCTGAACCAGAGCCTAGGTTAATTAATTTTGTCTTTTTCTCTTTTTTTTCATATAAGTTAAAAAACATTCTTAAATTATCTTCACATACTGTGTCTGGATAACCTTTGTTTACCATTAAAGTTGAGGCAGAATGGATAATAATATCTGGTTTAGTTTTTTTTAAATAAACAGCTACATCCTCATGCTTGCAAAGGTCGAGTTTTTTTAAACTTGGTGAAAGAACAGTATTTTTAGTATAATTTTCAAAATATACTTTTAGGTTTTTCCCTATAAACCCATCTGATCCAGTAATTAGAATCCTTTTAGACATTTTTTTTTAAGAAGCTTTTTATAGATTCATATATGTAATCAAGCATATCATTATCAAGACTTGGGTGAATCCCAACCCAAAAAGTATCTTGAGTTATTTTATCACTATTCTTTAAATTATTATGTATCTTGTAATTGATATTTTTAAAGTAGGGTTGTTTAGTTAAATTTCCACCAAATAGCAATCGTGTCCCAATTCTTCGCTCCTCTAAAAATAAAGTTAAATCTTTTCTAGAAATTAGGTCATGGTTTCTGATCGTTAATGGAAAACCAAACCAGGATGGTTCAGAATATTTTGTTCTTTCTGGAAGAATAAAATATTCTTCAAGTGTTGTCATTTTTTTGAATAGATAATCAAAGTTTTTATTCCTTGTTTCAATGAATTTCTCTAACTTTTCTAGTTGTGCAAGTCCACAAGCGGCTTGCATATCAGTTATTTTAAAATTAAAACCAGCATGAGAATATGTATACTTATGATCATATCCTCTTGGAAGGTCTCCTAATTGCCAGCAGAACCTTCTTTTGCATGAATTATCTTCTCCAGGGCCACAAAAACAATCTCTACCCCAGTCTCTAAAAGATTCTGCAATCCTTCTTAAAATAGGGTTATTTGTAAAAACAGCTCCACCTTCTCCCATTGTTATATGATGAGCAGGATAAAAACTAAGTGTTCCAAAATCACCAAAAGTACCTACTTTTTGATTATTATATTTNGCACCAAGTGCATCGCAAGTATCTTCAATTAACCACAGTTTATATTTTTCACAAATTGACTTTACAACTTCTAAATTGAAAGGATTTCCAAGCGTATGTGCGAGAACAATTGCTTTAGTATTTTTTGTTATCGCGCTTTCAATTTGATTTTCATCTATATTATAATTTCCAACTTTAACATCTATAAATACTGGTATAGTTTTGTAAAAGAGTAGGGGGTTTACAGTAGTAGGAAAACCAGCAGCAACAGTAATAATTTCGTCACCTTCTTTTATTGCCCTTTCTTTTAACTTGGGAGAAGTAAGTGCAGAAAAAGATACTAGATTCGCTGAAGAACCAGAATTCACTGTAAATAATGACTTAACCTTTAAATATTCAGCTAATTTATTTTCAAATTCAGCATTAAACCTTCCTGTNGTTAACCAACCATCTAAACAGGCATCAACCATATTAATCATTTCACTATTATCTATGTATTTCCCTGCTGCCGGAATCTCTGAAATACCTGGTAGGAATTCTTTTTTTGAAAATTTTATATCAGAATAGTTATTAACTAACTCAAATATATCTTTTTTTATAGAATTGATATCTTTCATATACAAACTTTTTTTACTAGTTTTTAATTTTTATTTTTTTAAGTGGTTCTTGTCCAAAAATTTGGTCCAAAAAATTTTTCACTTGATATTTTGTGATATCATAAGGATTATTTTCTTCTANAGTAGTTTTATACCATTTTGNCGTTTCTGAGATGGCCTCATTNATTCCAAAATAATTTTTCCAACCTAACTCCTTGATTGCTCTTTTACAATTTAAGTTAAGGATTTTAGATTCTTTCTTTTGGNATACACTATTTTTAATTTCTATTTCTTTGCGACCAAATTGATAAATTAACTTTTGAGTTAACTCTTTTACATTAACTACTTTTTGAAATGTAGGTGCAAGATTATAATTAAGAATTGAGGATTTATTTTGTTGATTAAGTTTTACTGCTATATCCACATATCCTTTGCAAACATCTAAAACATATAACCAAGGTCTTGTTGACGTCGGGTTTCTTAATATTGGCTTTTTATTTTGTATAATGCTTTTAACGATATCAGGAATTATTCTAAAATTAGACCAATCACCCCCACCAATAACATTTCCTGATCTAGCTGTTGCAATTCTCATTTCACTAAAAGATTCCTGATAAGAATATGCAACAATTTCTGCACAACTTTTAGAGGCGCTATAGGGGTCTTTTCCTTTTAATTCATTGGACTCATCAAAGAAAATTCCTTTTTCATCATTTTTATAGACTTTATCAGAGGTAATTATTATTAAAGGAATTGATGGGTTAANTTTTCTAANAGACTCTAAAATATTAACTGTTCCATTAATATTGGTTAAAAATGTTTCTCTAGGGCTAANATGACTTTCTAAAACTAACGGTTGTGCCGCTAAATGAAAAACAAAGTCTGGTTTTATTTTCTTTATTAGTTTTTGAACTTTTTGATAATCTAGGATATCTATCCACGACTGATTAACAACTTTTGAGATACTTTTTTTTGAAAAGATACCATTTTCCCATGGAATTTTATCTGCTAAACCATAAACATCTGCACCAAGTTCATCCAATAATATAGATAACCAGGCNCCTTTAAATCCNGTATTTCCTGTTATCAAAACTTTTTTATTTATAAGATTTTCTAAATTATTCATGATACTNNAGCTTTTTTAAAAGGGATGATTTTTTCTATCTTTCGTTTATTAACTTGCCATGGCGCTTTTCCTGTTTCCCATAAATCATTAAGTAAAAGTTTTTCTCTAAGAGTATCCATAGGCTGCCAAAAACCCTCATGTTTAAATGCAGAAAGTTCTTTTTTTGCTGCTAACCTAGGGAGTGCTCCTGTTTCAAAAGGTTCCAAAAAATTATCGATATATTTAATGGCTTTTTTGGATAAAACAAAAAANCCTCCATTTATCCAGCCAGATTCTGAAATTGGTTTTTCTTTAAAACTTGAAACTTTGTTTTTATTTATTTCTAAAGCACCAAACCTTGCTAATGGTCTTACGGCTGTGATAGTTGCTAGTTTTTTTTGATTATTATGAAATTCCAATAATTTATTGAGATNAACGTTACTTAGGCCGTCTCCATAAGTCATGAAAAATTGTTCGTTATCTTTTAGATGATTGNCTATTTTTTTGATTCTTCCACCTGTTTGAGTGTTTTCTCCAGTTTGTATTAAATTTATTTTCCAGGGCTTGCTCGATGAGTTGATCGTTTCTATTCTTCCATTAGAGGAGATAGTNATATTTGAGTTTTTTAAATTATAATCTTTAAAGTAAGATATAATTTCATGTCCTTTATAACCTAAACAGATAATGAATTCGTTGAAATTATATTTCATATACCAATTCATAATATGTTCGATCATTGGAATACCTCCAATTTCGACCATTGGCTTAGGCTTAACCAAAGTTTCTTCCGCGAGTCTTGTACCTAAACCTCCTGCTAAAATAACAACTTTCATAATATACCTCTAATTTAACGGTGCAATATTTATGCCCAGTTAACTTGACTGTTATCTTATTTTTTTAAGAATTTGATAACTTTTTCAATAACTGGCTCCCACTTAAAAAATTCGGTTTGTCTGAAAAGTTTTACTGATTTATACCATTCAGAATCTGTTTTCTTGATTCCCCATCTCCAATCATTATTATTTGCTATAAGTATATTAGTTGGAACGTTTAAAGTTCCTCCCATATGCCCCAAAGAAGTGTCAACAGTTACCATTTGGTCCATCTGTAAACATATAGTAGTTGTTTTATTCCAGTCATTTAGATATTTTTCGCAGTTTATGACATTGGAATACTTTGAAATTTCTTTTTTCTCGTAAGGGTTGAGTCCTTTATCTATTACAAAGAATTGTATATCTGGGTTTTCCTTAAAAATTTTAGAAAATAAACCAATATCAATTGATCTTAATTTATCATAAATATGTCTTTTATTCCCTTTCCAAGAAACACCGATTTTTTGAGTATTTTTTTTAAAATTAGAGCTAAATTCACTCAAGAATTTCTTATTTTTTTCTAGAATCACCTTTGTATCAAAAACTGTTGGATGAGGAATTTTTTCTTCCATCAATAGAAAAGGTAAATCTTGGATAAAACTTTTGTACTTAAATTTTTTAAAATCTTCTGGGTATAAAATATGTTCGAATTTTACANCTTTAAACTCCTTACAATTTTTAAATAAAACGATAACATCTTCTTGTCCAAATGCTGTAACCTTGAAACCATAACTAGAAAGAAGGTTTAGGTATCTTGAGAACATAATATAATCGCCAACACCTTGTTCAAAATAGACTAAAACACTATTATCTTTTTTATTTTTTAATTTTTTAATGCGTTTTATATCCTTTAATTTCAGTTCTTTAATTTCATCGGTGTGAGGGTTTCTATCTAGACTGACTCTATCATCATGTTTGATCGTACAATAATATTCCCATCCTTTTTTCCTATTTCCGATTTGGAGATTTAAGAGTGCTAGATTTCTCATTAATGACTTATCATCACCAAATTTTTTTTGCCCTTCTTCTAACAACTCGATTGCTTGTTCATATTTTCCATATTCAGCTAAAAAAATCCCACCCATCAGAATAGCTCTTATATTTGTNGGNTTTAATTTTAGTGAAGTAATCAAACAGGTTTCAGCCATTTTNAGATCTTGATTAATAAGATATGCAAATGCTAAATCTAACCAACTATCAAAATTTTCTGAACGATGATGAATTATGTCTTGAAAAATATGTAGTGCTTTAGTTTTCTCACCTTCCTTATCAATTTGATGATTAGCTAATAAAGCCTTCATATCAAGATCTTCTGGAAACGCTTTCAAAGAATCTATTAATGCATTTCTATATGCTGCGTGATATTCCTTTTGAGCAGATAATTTTGCTAAAATTACTATTTTTAAATGGTGTGCNCCTTTAAATTTTGGGTGATTTTTTGTAACATAATCCATTCTTTCCAATGCTTTTTCAACTTTTCCATTGGAAAATTCATTAACTGCTAAAAGAAAATTTCCATAATCNTCATGNGTNTTACTAGNAAAAAAAGTATCTCCTTCATATTTTACGGCATCATAATTTTCTTTATCAATAACGTATGGAAGAAAAGATTTAATGTGAGTTGTTAAAGATGGTATAAATGAGACCAGTTTATNAGGGTCAGCATTTTCAGATTTTTTTAATTGTTGCATTTTTCACCGTTTATATAAAAATTTTTAATCCTAAATGTGTACAATTTCTGTGCCAAAACATCATAATTAATTCATATATTGATTTTATTTTATGAGCATCATGTTAAATTGTAACTATGATAGAACTCTCTTTCTTAAGACATGCTAAATCTGACTATGAAAATTATAATGGAGATGATTTTTCGAGAAAAATCTCTAATCGAGGTATAGAGAAAACTCATGTTTTAGGAGTTTTTTTACAAGATAGAAAAATAACGTTTGACCACATACTTTGTTCACCATCAAGAAGGACATTGAAAACACTTGATCTTGTATTAAGTTATTGTGAAAAAATGCCTTTTGTTGAGATTCTACCTGAGATCTATGATGGTGATAAAAAATTCTTAATCGATTATATTAAAGAAGATNATAAAAGTTCAAAATCNAAGTTAATAATTGGGCATGAACCGACTTTATCAAGTCTTGTAGATTACTATGCTTCTGATTCTGATAATGAGTTTTATAAAGAATCTCAGATTAAATTTTCAACATCAAGTTTGTTTCAATTTAAATTCTTAGTCAGAGAATGGTCTGAAGTTGAATACGGGAAAGGTGTCATTGAATTCTATTATAAGCCAAAACTTTAAAACTAGAATATATTTTTGCGATATGCATTAGTACATTTTTTTTTGGCAATTATGTCATTTAAATCATTAGTTGTTTTTTCTTTCAGTGATACAGTCATTTCATCATTTTTCTTAATCAATTTTAAAATGTTNTTTTTATTATTCTCACAAAGAACGGTCTTCTTTCGTTCAATATCAAGAATTATTTTTTTTCTAATTTTATCTAAGTGGTTGATATGGTCATAATCTCTTAAAGTAATATAATGAGCCATCTCTTCAGAGATTTGAGTTAATTTCTCAATCTGACTATCTACAAAATTATTATTAGACTTCTTGAGGTTTACCATCTTTACTCTTTTCATCATTAAAAACTTGGTTAATTGTATCTATTGCTTTTGAAACACAGTCAGGAATGTTTTGAGTAACTCCCTTTATTAACTGTTTCCTACAAAATTCATAGAATTGAAACAATTTAACAGCTAAATCTTCACCCTTATCAAAATCTAAAGTTGTTTGTAAAGTATAAATTATCATAAGTGCTCGACTAAAGTGTTTAGATCTTTTTTTTGATATTTCTTTGTTTCTTAAACAATTAACGACAATACCCATTGATTTGTTTAGTTCTTTAGCCATGATTTCGACTAATTCCATTGCACTTTTNGTGGCATTAGAGGATATTTCTGTTTTTTGGTATTCTTTTTTTGCTTTGTTGAAATTCATTNTGAAATATACTATTTTTAATTATGGCTAATTTAAATCCTATNAATTCTATTAATTCGAATCCATTCGTTGATTCTAATTTTGCAAATCATATGCCACTTCTTAATAATAGGAATCAGATTTTCCCAACTAACAACATGGAAAATTCAAATCACTTTCAACAGAGAAATAATCAATCAGCTAGGTATCANCCTAAAGTAGCATTTTCTAATGGTTCAACCGCAGAAGCTCACCTAAAATCAAGGATACTTTTTTCACCAGTTTATATTCATAATGAGGCAAAAACAAAGTATGCAATGATATCAATGATTGATTCTAGAAAAGAAGAAATAAATGGTAATATGTTGAGGATTTTNTAATTTTTATGCTCAATCTCTCTTTGATTCTTGTTCACCTCTAATATTACTTTCAATAAATCACTTTCCCCTATAACTCCAACNAATTCTTTTTTTTGAGAAATAACTGGAATAGACTCTCCAACAAAATTCTTACATAAATCTATCGAGTTATAAATATTCTCATCACTACTTAAATAAAGAAATTTTCTTTTCTTTATTTTTTCTAGTAACNTCGATTTACTTTTTACTTTTAAAAGGTCTGATAAAGCAATTTTATTTATTACTTTTTTTTGAAGGTCAATTATATAACATTCTGAATAGCCCTTTACAGTCATTCTCTTAATAGCTTCGTTAACACTATCTTTTACGCTTAATGAGAGAAAATCAGAGTGATAAATTTCTTGTATAGATCTATTTTGTAAAACTAAATTCTCATCTCCTAAGTCAAGATTAATATTTCTATTTAAAAGCACTCTATCAAAAATAGATTGTCCGACTAGTTTACTTGCGATTATTGATGCNAANACAATACTTATNCCAGCAGCTAGCGTTGTTTGATAATCTTTAGTTAATTCAAAAATAATCATCATATTAGCTAATGGACCACCAATCACGCAACTTCCTACAGCAGCTAGCGCTGATGCCGCAAANAGTGCAATATTGATATCTGGATAAAAGGTTTGAAGAATTGTTCCAAAAAAAACACCTGTACACGCTCCTATAAAAAGAGCAGGAGCAAAAACTCCTCCAATTAAACCAAATCTGATACAAATGGTAGTAAGAAATAATTTAAATANTAAAAAGATTAGCGCATTATACATTGTTATATTGACTGAAACTAGATCAACTATGGTNGTTGTTCCTAATCCAGTAACCTCAGGTAACATGACAGTGAATAAACCGCAAATAAAAGCTGCTATTGCTGGTTGNATAACGGCTGGAATTTTTGAAATATTAAAAAAATAGTTTTTATGAGTTAAAAGTTTCATGTAAATAACTGCAGTGAAACCGGATAAAATACCTAATAAAATAAATAAAGGAAGTTCATCAATATGACTGATTAAACCAATTGATGATGGAAAAATAGCTTCAAAACCAAAGAAAGTTTTTGTAATAAAGTATGCAACTAGTGATGAAACAAGGATTGGGGCAAATGAAGCTAATGATTGATGACGTAATATGACTTCTCTTGCAAAAACAAGTCCAGCGATTGGAGCACCAAACCCTGACGAAATTGCTGCAGCTACTCCGGAGCCAAGGAAAATTTGGTAATCAACTTTAATTTTAGAAAATAAACTCTTTATTTCTGCTCCAAGAGTAGCACCAAAATGAACTAACGGACCATATTGTCCAACTGAACCTCCAACAGAAATAGATAAGATTGATGAAAATGAAGTTAAAAATCCAGTCTTAATGTGAAGTGGATTTTTTGATTGGTGTGATGATAATATAACATCAGGAGGACCATGCCATCTTTTGCCATCAGTGAACTTTCTAATAAACCCAACA
>NHJI01000009.1 GCA_002169685.1 Rickettsiales bacterium TMED211
GTAATTGGTAGTTGAAGTGGATTAGCACTTGTTAAATCTTTAGCTGTAACAGATCCGTCAGCATTCACTGGATAAGCTAAAACATACTGTCCTGACGAATCAACCACATAACGATCATTATTAACGTTAAAGGATCCGTTTCTAGTATAAACTGTTTGAGTCGACGTCAAAGAAGGTTGCAAGGCAAAAAATCCTTGTCCGGAAATAGCTAAATCAAGTGCATTCAATGATGAACTAATATTTCCTTGAGTAAACTGCTGCTTTACACCTTTAAGAATTGTACCTGAACCAATAGATGATGAGGCGTTCTGTAATGGTGATGTTGCAAATATATCACCAAATTCAGCTCTAGATCTTTTGAATCCCGTTGTATTAACGTTTGCAATATTATTGGATGTAGCAGATATATCTGACTGAGATCCGTTTAATCCTGTTAAAGCTGTATAAAATGACATTTAGTTACTCCTCTTAGTTTATATTAATCGTTTGATTCGTTTGATTTTAATTTAAGTACTTGTGCTGCTGAAATTTCTCCAAAATCTTCTAGTTCCAATAAAACATCTTCGCTACCGTTTGGTGTTGATGCAGCTTTTACCTTATTGTAAACTGCAGTGCTCAAACCATCAGTTGCATTTCCATTTCCAGCAAATGCCTGGATTGAAAGTTTTGCATTATTCTTAATAATATCCTCTGGAATATCTTCCCAACTAAATCCTACTAAGCCTTTTAATTGCGAACCAAGCTCAATAGTTTTAATGATTTCTCCACTTGCATTAGTAAATGTAACTCCAACATTTGTAGATGATGCTGGTAGATCAACTACACCGTGTATTTCACCATTATCGTCAGGGCTAACATCTGCACCTGGAACTAATACAGAAGTCCCTAAAAATTGTGCTGCAGTGGCTATTCGGTTTGGTTCAAGTTTAGCTGACATATCTGTTAAATTAGTATTTATTTCCGTTATACCTGTGACTGTTGAAAACTGAGCCATTTGTGCAATAAAGTCTCCATTATCCATTGGAGCAAAAGGATCTTGGTTTTGTAACTGAGCAGTCATTAATTTCAAAAACTCTGCTTGTCCAAGAACAGATGAATCTTTTTTTGCCGCTGCTGCTTCATCAGATGAATTAATGCCTAATTTTGTTAAAATGTTATTTAGCGATTGATCTGATGTTTTTGTTACGTCTGCCATTTTCTTCTCCTATTTATTTTCCTAGATTAGCTGTTTTCAGCATTAAGGCTTTAATGGTTGAAATTACTTCTATGTTATTTTGGTATTGTCTTGAAGCTTCAAGCATTTCCACATACTCTTCTTCAGTATTAACAGGTGCTTTATATATAAAGCCTTCCTCATCTGCCATAGGATGACCTGGTTGAAATTCTTTTATTGGTTCAATATCCATTTGCTGAACTGTTACAGCGTCTACAGTTGAAATTCCTCTTTTTCTAATTATGTCAAGNTATTTAGTTTCAAAAACAGGTTTGATCGGTTTATAAGCATCTTGAGGGTTACTTGCAACATTNTCAGCATTNGCAAGATTACTTGCAATNGCATTAAGTCTAACTANCTGNGCTCCCATTGCTCTCTTNGTNATATTNTATATNTTTTTAACTTCCATTATTCGCCNCTAATAGCACTGTANAAACCAGACAACTTACTATTAATAAAATTTAAGGTCGTTTGGTATCGTGTTGAATTCTCNGCAAATTCCATTTGCTCTACAGCAAGTTCTACTGTATTTCCNTCTAAAGATGGGTTCAATGATTGTCTATATTGAATTTTTCCTGGAAGNTTTTTTGAAGCAACACCTATATGTCTACTATTTGTTGACGCAATTGGACCAGAATCAAGTGATCTTGCTAGTTCTGTTTCAAAATCTACATCTCTTGCCTTATAATTAGGTGTNGCTGCATTTGCAATGTTAGATGCCAAGATCTCATTTCTTTGGTTTCTTATTCCTAATGCTTTGCTATAGACTTCAAATTGCTGTTTAATACTATTAGTCATTCTTCCTAAAATTATTTATGTTTTGGTTTGGAATTTGCAAATTAAGTGCCAAAAGAAAGGTAGAAAAAAAATGGAAGACAATAAAGAAGAATTTAATAATGAATTAGATCCTGAGATAATAAAAATCAGAGATCAAATAATAAATAAAATTGGTGATAAGCCCTTAGAAGAGATTAATATAATTATAAAAAAACTTCTAAGAGAACAAATGGATGAAGTTACTAGACTGGGAGCATTAGCTGCACGAGTAAAAATTATTAGAGCAAAAATAACAGAGCTATATGAAACAAAAAATATTGAAAAAAAGAAACCACAAAAAATTAATAAAGAAATAGAAGCACCTAAAAAAGAGGAAAAGACTGAAGACTGGTTAAGAATTAAAATGCTCGAATCCGCTGAAGTAAATGGGAAACAAGTGGATTTAGGAGTTGTTCTTGATGTTAAACTGGAAGAGGCAAAAAAATTAATTACTCAAAAAAAGGCCGAAGAGGTAAAAGAAAAAACTCAAGAAGTCAAAGCTGAAGACAAAAAAGTTAAAACTGAAAAGGAAGAAAAAGTAGAAAAAAAAGTTGAAACTGAAGACTCAAAAACTGTCCTCGAGAAACAGAAAGAACCTGAAAATAAGGAGCCTAAGAAAGAAGAAGAAAATAAAGTTGAACCAAAAAAAGAAGAGGAAAAAAAAGAAATCCAATTGGAAGAATCAAAAAATAAAGAAGAAGTTAAAAAAGATGATATAAAAATAGAATCAAAAGATAAAGAAGAAAAAGTTGCAACGGAAGAAACTTTAAAAAAAGCAGATAAACAAGAAGAAACTGAGCCTGAAAAAAAAAAAGAAAAGATCGATCTATCTGAAGATCTTCTTAAAGTACACGAAGAAACTGTAAAAAAAGAAGAAAAACCAGAAGAAACTAAACCGGAAGAAAAAAAGGAAAGTGCGGACTTATCAGAAGATCTTCTTAAAGTACACGAAGAAAAAGTACAAAAAGAATAAATGAAGTATATAAAAATTTTATTTATTTTTATTTTTTTTTATATTCTTATCAATAATAAAGAACTTTTTTTAAGATATAACTATGAAAAATACGAATGTGGACTAAATGATCTCAGAATTAATGACATTACAATTGTTAAAGATAAATTAGATTCAAAAGTTGAAATAAACATTAAAAACTTTTTACATATTTTCAAAATAATAGAGTCTACTAAAAAAAAAATAGTCTTAAAAAATATAAAAGATCAAATTAGGATAACTNTAAATCGNATTAACGGAAAANTTTCAATNTTATATAAAAANAATACATNTAGCNTTNTNTGNCAAAAAAGCTCTTTTAGAATTTANGNATAAGAANNATAAATTATTTGTTATTTTCCATGATATTTAACTATTGGTTCNACCTCTTCAATAGGAATACCTGTTTTATTAGAAATTTCTGTAACTGATAGTCCCTCTTTTGCTAAAGATATAGCCGCAGTAATATTCTTNTCACTATTAAGTGAATCCGCTAATCTTGAAATTTCTTGTTCCATACTACTTAAATTAAANTTGAACTCATCCAGTTTTTCTTTTTGCTCTGAAAACAATAGTTCNAATGATCTAAACTCTTCTACTAAGTCTTTAAGGGACCTATCAAAACCATCTATTTTTTTTAAGAANTTATTTTTTACAATATAGTCATAATAATATGACGCTCCTATTAAAAAAAAACAGATTGCAGTTATTATTAATGTAATATACGCAAAGGTTTTTTCTGGGTGGTTTGTAAATAATAAAATAAATGATTCCATAACATTCTTCTAAATATATTATAATGATTTTTTATTTTTTTTCTCTAAATAATTTTTAAACTCTTCAAAAAGTGAACTATTTTTTTTTTGCTTATTAAGTATTTTTTCTAATAATTTATTTATATGTTCTATATCTAATGATGGAGTTTCTTTATCTGATTTAGTTTCATTATTTAATACTTTAATTTTTTCAACCAAATCGTAAAATCTTGATTCAAGTTTAGAATCAATTTCTAATGTTTTCTTATCAATAAGTTTTTCTAATAATTGCGATAGCTCTTCAATTTCTTTTTTCATACAAAGAAATTATAACATATTAAAAGAACTATTTCATTTCTTTATATGCATCCATTAAAGCATCTGCAATTTTTTCGAGGTCAATAGGGTATTCATTGCTTGCGATAGCATTTTTGATTCTACTAATATTAATTTTATCTATAGGTGGTTGTACTGACATTTCTTTTATCGCAGACTTATTTATAAATTTAGATACATTACTAGTATTCGTTTTTGTACTATTGTTATCTAATTTTGGAACGGAATCAACTGATATTTTAGATTGTTTCCCAGAAGATGAACTACTACTAGATTTAGATTGAGCTGGTTTTGCAGCTGAAGCAATGTTACTTTTAATTTGATCTACCATTTTATTCCTTTTATCTAAGTATATTATCGACATAACCCTAAAATTGTTTAGGGTTAATTAAAACTTTTTTTCTATTTTCAACATATCCAGTTAGAACTTCACCGCTAGATATATTTTTAACCCTTACTTTTCCCATATAATCTGCATCTTCTAAGGCTATTCCTTTAACATTTATTATTACCGGACCAATGATATTTTCTATCATAATTTCTGTATTTTTTTGCATTAACCAATCTTTTTCTAATAATTTATGATCAATAACTTTTCCTGCAATAATTTTTTTTTTAGCCTTTTTACCTATTAATTCGGAAATATCAGTAACAATATTATTTGTATTCCTAATATTTTTCTTTACTAGCTCTATATTATCTTTTTTTATAATTTGCCCTTTCTTAACATTATTTTTAAGAACTAAAACATCTTTTTCGTTAATTTTGTTCTTTTTNNCTTTAATATTTTTTTTTCTTTCTATTTTTGAGACTTTATTCCTAGTAATAAAGCTCCAATTATTAGGAGATGTACACGTTAATTTTATAAGACTATAATTATTAGAAATAGAGCTGATGAGAATATCTTCACAACTTGGATATTTAATTTCAGGTAAAATTTTAACGTTACTATTAACGTCTCTTTCTTCCAGCCATCTCTCAACNTTTTTTTGNAACTCAACACCANCAATANTTTTTGAATTAGATTGTATTGGATAANCAAAAATTATCATTAAAACTGTTAAAATTTTTATCANTTAATTTCCCCCAAAAAAATATATATGNCTTGAAGAATTTTGTTTTTGCTTATTTGTAGTATTCATCACTAAATTCATAATCTGATTAATTGAGGGTATTTTGATTTTTTTACCNGCGTATAAATAATTTGGATTATTCCTAACAAAAGCTTTTTTATTTATTTCAATAATAGAAAGTTCTACTATTCTCATATTTAAACCAGTATTTTTATAATATTTCTTTATTATACCACTCAAAGAATCACCTGGTTCTACAAGGTGCATTTCTGAATGATTTGAATCTTTTAAAAATGGATTATACATATCTATCTTTGATGAAGTTGTATAATTTGTTTTACTATTTTCTAAAACAACAAATGGTTCTTGCGAAGAGGTAGAAAAAGANCAAAAAATTATCACCAGTATCAAATATATTTTTTTCATAATAAACCTTCTAATCTATAAATCTTATAATTTTACCGTCTAGTTCGCTTAANGCAATATTTGGGTTAAGAGTTTCTAGAACTGAAAAATTAGGGTTTGAGTCANTGACACTTACAACAGACCAGTTTTCCATGGAGTTATTTAGATTGGAATTAGAAATTAGTCCGATTTTACCTTTTTTTAAACCCTGNTTGGTTCCAAGTGGCGCAATAAGCATTTTATCTTGATAAGCTACCGCAGCTTCTAATGGCATACATTTAAGCTGATCTAATATTCTAAAATGAAACCTTGATAAACTAGCTTCTAGATAATCTAAAAATTTATCTAATGGAACTCTATAAAAGCTATCAATTACTTTAAAACCAGTCTCATTTCCAGTAAGAAGAGAGAAATCATAATCTAATGATTCTATCAATTTAAAATCCGGACCTTCAAACAAACTAACTTTTATATCAACTAAAATCTCTTTGCTAAATCTATGCAATCTTCCNTTGGCTGCCGAAATATTTATAGTNGGTATTATACTAAATTCTCCATTTTTTATCATTACACTATTTTCTACTATCGAATCATAATCAAGATCTGAACTTAACACCCCAGCTTTACTTGGATCAATTGCAAAATAGCTTTTATTTAATANTTGCATGTTATCCAAATTAGAAAGATTTTCATAAATGTGCTTTGCAATTATATTAGGGAGTTTATTAGCCCAATATGGGGCCTTATTTGAAACATGAAATAAAGGTTTAAAAAAAGATAATGTTACGTCTCTTTGTTTTTCACAACCAACAGTGTTTGAACCATAAGAATATAAAGCTGCTTGAATTTTAATACTTAAATGAGTGTCCGTTTGAACTTCTTCAATAATCCTAAAATCAATTATTTCCGCAGAAGGCCTTACAACTAAATTTTCCTTGAGATTACTTTGACTATCAATACTGGAATAACCATTAATTTTTGCTCCACCTTGAAGACTTGCCANATATAACGCNTCATCTAAAGCTCTTTTTTTAGCTAAATCTAAATCATTATCTATAATTACTGCCCTACCTGTCGATGTTATCAATTGGACATCCTGCTCTTTAGAAAGTAAAACCGTAGACGTAAAAAAAATAAAGATTATAACTAATAAAAATAATATAATCTCTTTTAAAANACTCTCAAAAGGGCTGTAATTAAATTTTTTCAATCTAAACTCTCAAAAAAAATATATTATAGTGATTGTGCTTGTCTAAAAAGATATGCAACCATATCTTGATCTATTTCTAAAACAGTTTCATATGTATCTGATCCAGTTGGATTAATTCTAACAGTTCTAGCTCCACGTATTACTCCAGAAACAATACCTCTGAAAGTATCATTTTGAACCATAAGATCTATTACTGTCGTATTACTGTCTACTTTGATGCCATGGATTTGTTCCGCTAGCTCTCTTATAGCTGACATCCTTGCTGCTCTNATGGCCATTAATCTTTTTTGTTCAATATTTTGACCTGGTTGTGTTGACACAACAGCATACCCTGTAGCAGTAAGTGTTGGAAATGTTATAGTAGAGGCATCTAATATTTGCTTTGTTTTATTAAGTTGTGCAGTCGGGGATTGCATACCATTTTCAACATCACCGCCCGTGAATTGGCCCGGTAAAGAACTTATGTCAGCAAGAAAATTGCTTGAACATGATTGAATTAAAAAAGCNCCTAAAACTAAAAATATTTTTTTCATTTTCTATCCTTTGAAAGTTAATCGTAATNAANCNTTGCANATAATATGCCATAAATANATTTAACCATTAATATTATATTTTNANAGTGGCATGNCTGTTGCATGTTTCTCNAATGAAAAAATTNNNTTGGGATGCAAATATAAAATTGAAAGAAGGATTAATAGATCTTTATACTTGGTATTGTATAAATAAATCAAATTTAA
>NHJI01000010.1 GCA_002169685.1 Rickettsiales bacterium TMED211
TTTAGTTATATCAGGTTTTTTACAAATATTTTCTAATATACTTTTTTTTATTTTGTCAATATTAGGTCCTCAATATTACTTCCTTTTAGTAACAATTGCAGGCGAAAATATTTCTGGAGGTTTAGGTTCGGCAGCTTTCGTTGCATACTTGTCAATTTTATGTAATAAAAAATATACTGCAACTCAGTATGCTCTTTTGTCTTCAATAATGGGAATAGCAAGAACTTTTTTGTCTTCGCCTTCAGGTTATCTAGTGAATTTTTTAGGTTGGCCAAATTTTTTTCTTGTTTCAGTACTTTTCGGTATTCCAGGAATGTTAATTTTAATCTGGATGCATAGAAGGTTTCCTATAAGTAGACAGATCAAAAAAATTCCTTGATTACATTATCATTGTTCTTTTAGAAATTTCTCTCACTATTTCTTTGTATTCATTTGTTTCTCTAATGGTTTCATAAGAAGAAATAAAATTAAAATATTCATTTAGTAATTTAAATTCTTTTACTATNTCNTTAGATATATNTTCNAGCAAACCACAACTTAACCANANTAAAATTCNCCACATTANTATGTCTGCTATTGTTAATTTATNAGNNANAAAAAAATNNCTTTTTTTATTATCAATCAAAAAATTTTCTAGATGAGATAACCATATCGGAATTGTTTTTTTATTAAGTTCCAACCTCATCTTTTTCTTCTTATCTAAATTTTTTTCCCTTATTGATGGTCCAATAATGTATGTGATGTCATTTGCAACATCTAATATTTGGTCAACTAACAGCACGTCAATTTCATTATTAGGAATGAGATTAGCTAGNTTACCGCAATATCGAGCCATAGCTGCTGTTTGACCAAACATTTTTCCATTTATCGTCATAACTGGTAATTGACCAAAAATAAAATCGCCTGATTTTTTTTTAATAAGCCAGTCTCTTCTGGGTATTCTTAAATATTCGTAAGGTATTTTTCCAATTGATAACGTTAATCTACAGATATCAACTCTCCAAAAAGAAAAATCAAAATATATTAATTTAATATTATTTTTCTGCAAACGCTTTCTCGATCACAAATGCTCCCTGTTCTTTTGTCGACCCTTCTTTACATCCTTTTAACTCAAAAATTTTTTTTAGTTCAAAAGTCATTTCTTCTGAACCACAAATCATGACTCGATCATATCTTGGATTNAAATCATTNAAACCAATTTCAGGCCATAACTTATTTTCTTTTATCCAGCTTGTAATTCTACCTTTTCGATGCCAGTCCTGTCTGGTAACCGTATTAAAGTAAATAAAGTTATTTTTAGTTATATCCTTATATACTTCATCTTGATTTAAATTTTCTAATAAATCTTTGTATGCCAATTCTTCAGAAACCCTAACTGTATGGGTTAAAATAACTTTTTCAAATTTTTCATAAGTTTCTGGGTCTCTTATAATGCTCATAAATGGTGCTAAGCCTGTTCCTGTAGAAAATAAATAAAGGTTTTTTCCAGGTAAAAGGTAATCACATACCAGTGTTCCTGTTGACTTTGAATTGATTAAAATATTGTCATCAATTTTGATATGTTGCAGTTTACTTGTTAAAGGACCATTTGGAACTTTTATTGATAGAAACTCTAAGTGATCTTCATGGTTAGCGCTTGCAATTGAATATGCTCTGAGAAGAGGTTTTTCATCAATTTCTAGACCTATCATAGCAAACTCTCCATTTTTAAACCTAAAGCCTTGATTTCTAGTAGTTTTGAAACTAAACGTCTTGTCGGTCCAATGGTGAATACTCAAAACTCTTTCTTCTAATATAGCCATAAAAATTCAAAAAAAATCTAAAAAAAACTCTGATTAAGATATAATAAATGATAAATAAATTACCAAAGTTCTATTAAAAAATCTAAAATAGAGTATAANATACGTTTAATAATAAAATAATTCTGAAATGACAAGTATTAATATAAGAAAGTTATCTCACTCAGAGATGGACTTATATAGAAAACCTCTATTACCTGAAACATGGAGTTGNTTTCCTGTTGATAAAGAAATAGACACACAATCACTTAAGAAGGTTTTACAAAAAGACCTAGATAGAATTCGATCTGGCGCAGAGAAGGATCCATTCAGTAATTCAATAACAATGCTCGCACTTGATATCTCAAGGAGATTAGAAAAAAAAAAATTAAATTACTCTGCTCTTGAAGCTTTAATTCAAAGGTTAGCAGTAGGTTCATTTGGACTAAGAGCAGATAGACTAAAGAAATATATTGGTGAAATAGATAGAAAAAAGAATGATAAAAAATTAAAACAACTAATAATAAATTTGTCATCTGAGGGAAATAAACAAATACCCTTTTCTGAATTTAAAAAAAAAATTGAAAAAAATATTTTTGGAATAGTGTTAACAGCACATCCAACTTTTGGAATGCCCACTAAGATGCTTGAGGACCTTGCAAATATGGCTACTATGACAAAAGTCGATGGAAAAAAAATTACTTTAAAAGAACTTAAAGTTATTATAAAAAATATATTTAAGACTGAACAAAGACCCGATAAAAATATTACATTAAACTATGAACATCTTCTCTCTTTAAAGGCTTTAAAAAATTTGCAATTAGCACTTAATTCGTTTTATAAGCAAATAATAATCACTGTTAGTGAAATTTACCCCAATGATTATCTAAAAATAACTCCTACTATTTTTTCTCTGCATACTTGGGTTGGATATGATGTGGATGGTAGAGGAGATATTTCATGGGCAGATACATTTAATAAAAGATTAAAAGTTAAATTAGAACAACTTGAAATTTATCTTGAAACAATTAAAGGCATCGAAAAAACAGTACAGGAAGATAAATTAATTTTATCAAAAGTATTAATCATTAAGAAAGAACTTAAAGAAAGTTTAGAATATAACCTTGAAATATATGACACTCTAGACGAGGAAGGTTTCATTGATAATATTAAATTGATTCAAAAAATTTCAAAATTTATGTTTGAAAATAAAGAAAAACTTTTAACAAATACCAAAAAACTATTCCATCAAATAAATGAAATCTTGATCTTAGTTAATCAATCAAAATTAAAGTTAAAGAAAAAAGTTTTGATGGATTTTCAGTTATTGAAAATAGGAATGAACAACTTTAGTCTTGGACTTGCTAGAACACAAGTGAGATTAAATGCAAATCAATTAAATAATGCTATTTCAAAAGAAATTGACTTACATGGTGATCCAGATGATCCGTCAAATAAGAGTACTTATTTGAATTCTGTATCAAAGTTAATTGATAAAGTAAGCCCAGTTAAAATTAATTTTGGAACAATTCTTACTGAGAATATGAACGCTAAAAGATTCTTCATGATTATTGCTCAAATGTTTAAATATATTGACCAAAATCAACCGGTAAGATTTTTAATAGCTGAATGTGATTTTGCTATGACTGCTCTTACGGCTTTATATTTCGCAAAATTATTTAATCTTGATAAAAAAATAGATATTTCCCCATTATTTGAAACTGAAAAGGCACTTGCTACAGGACATTTAGTCGTCGAAACCTTAGTAAAAAATCAGCACTACAGGAAATACATTTTACAAAGAGGAAAAATTTGTATACAAACTGGTTTTTCAGATGCAGGAAGATATTTAGGTCAACCAGCAGCAGTTCTATCGATTGAAAATCTTCAAAGAAAAATAGCTAAAGTTTTAGCAGACAATAAACTTTCATCTATCAAGTTATTAATTTTTGATACTCATGGTGAATCAATTGGAAGAGGTGGGCACCCAGTTTCTTTAGAAGAAAGACTTCAATATATAAATTGTTCATATACCAGAAAAAAACTCGATGAATGGAATATAAAATTGATCCAAGAAGTTAGTTTTCAAGGTGGGGATGGTTATCAATATTTTCTTAACCCAGATTTATCTTATGCTGCTTTAACAAGAATAGCTGAATTTTGCTTAAGACCTAATCAGAAGTTTAATGATGATATTCTTTATAATTCGCCTGATTTTGGAGTCGAATTTGTTAATACTATCAAACAATTCAATACTAATATTATGGATAACCCAAATTATGCAGCACTTTTAAACGTTTTTGGCTCTAACATTTTACACTCTTCTGGTTCAAGAGCAATAAAAAGACAAAATGATAGCGGCGTGAAAACATTAGTCTATCACCCAAGTCAAACAAGAGCTATTCCACAAAACAGTATTTTACAGCAATTAGGAATGCTCGCAAATTCACTAGGAGGAATTGGAAAGTTTTTGAGAAAAGATCCAAAGAAATTTGAAGAGTACTATAACAAATCAGAGAGGTTTAAAAGAATCCTTGATAGTGTAAAATATGCTTTTGCTTTNAGTGATATAGANGTTCTTAAAGCATATATAGATTCTTTTGATCCAGGAATGTGGTTGTCTTGGTCAACAAGAACCGCTGATATTGANAGAAGTAATAATATGAAATCTGTTGCGAACCTTTTGGAGTCATTTGATATTCATTGGAGACTAAATAAAGTTTATAGAGAATTACACCAAGAATACATGGAAATTAGAGATTGGGTCCTAGGAAGAAAGTCAAAAGGAAGAATTGCCGTTGGGAGAGGAAGAGTCATAGAAAAAGAAATAAGAGATGAACTTCTTCTTATGCATGGTATCAGAGTTGCTATTTTTCATGAATTATTTTTGCTTTCAGTTCAGATTCCTAAATTTAGTGATCAAGCAGGAGTATCAAGAGATGAGGTCATTGCAAAATTGATAAGGTTTGATGTTCCAGAAGCAGTTAAAATTTTAAGAACAATCTTTCCTGTTGGAAAAGAAAAAATTAATTATTCTGACTATGGAGAAAAATCAGACTATATCAGCGAAAAAGATATTAACTATACAATAGAAGAAAATACAATTTTTAAACAGCTTGAAGCCCTTCACGAGTGTGCCAAGAGAGTTAGTACTGGGATAACTCATTTTATTGGTTCTGTAGGATAATTATTTTTTTATCCTATTTTCTTCTTCAATAGCAACAATATTTTCTTCAGAAAGATTTAGTTTTTCTGATAACTTTTGAAGTTCTTTTCGTTCATTATCATCAATAAAATCATCTTGAAGCATATGCTTAAGTTTATCTTCATATTTCTTTTGATTTCTTCTAGTAAAGTCTGTAAATGCAGCTGCTAATATTCCAGATGGTAATGCTACAGTTAAAATTCCAAGAATAATAATTATTGAACCAAAAATTTTTCCTATAGAAGTAATTGGATAAACATCACCATATCCGACACTAGTAAGTGTTACAATTGCCCACCACATAGCATGAGGGATACTTCCAAATTTATCTGGTTGAACATCTTTTTCAACTAGATACATTCCACTTGATGAAATAATCAAAGCAATGAAAAGAATAAAATATGCAGCTCCAAATGATTTTCTCTGATCCCACATTACAGATAATAAACTATTTATAGAACTTGAATATCTTGAAAATTTTAATAATCTTATTATTCTTAATGCTCTTATGAACCGCAGGTCAATACTTGGGTATATTATTGCTATTAGACTCGGGAGTATAGCAATTGCATCAACTATTGCAGCAAAACTAAAAATATAATTTAATCTCTTTTTAGTATTGCTTACGCCAGTAGATACTTGGTCTATACAAGACCAAAGTCTTATAATATATTCTATAGTAAAAACTGTTACAGAAAAAAACTCAAAGTATTGAAAGAATACTTTGTAATTAATATACATACTTTCGACTGTTTCTAAAATAACTGTTACCACATTAAGGGAAATGAGGCATAGTAAAAAAATATCCACTTTTTTACTAAGTGAATCATTCTCGNCACCAGGTTCTAAAAGCTCCCAACATCGTTTTCTAATAGAAATATAAGTTACTTTTTGTCCCATAGGCTTATTTAACTGGACAAGTAATTTGCTTTTGGCAAACGTTACCTGGAGCTCCTAAAAAGATTTGTTTGTTTTTCTCGCCTTTTTTTTGGGAAACATACTCACATACAACATCTCCAGGCACATGCTCTTCTTTAACNAATCTNCAAATATTNTGTATTACGATNCTTTTNCTTCTATCAAATGTNCCTTCTTCTGGTGCATACATTCTTCCATTTGGGCTACCNAGAGGTTTTCCTGAATTAGAAAAGCTTGTAAAAGGTATNAGAANAAATAGGCTAATTATTATTTTTATCATCTTTACCATCNNTTGTTCCTGGTAAATAAGCAGAACCTTGAATTGANTTAGCTATAAACTTATTCATTAANTTATCTGATTTTTTTACATAACNNTCTAAATCATCNTGAATTTTTTTTTCAGCTTCTTCTTTAGATTTTGCATCAATTTCCACCAANCCATCAATTATCCAATGTACTTTATAAATCATATATTTCTCCCTAAACTAATTAACAAAGTATTTAACNTTAGTATAAATTTTATTAGCTTCAGATTGAAGTTCAATAATCTTGTCTGCATCTATCNTTTCTCCAACCTTGTCTCTTACTTTCATTGCCTTATATAGACCACCTGTAACAGATACAGAATACCATATATATGCTTGTTCAACATCAACTATTGGTGAAAATTTTTCATACCAGAACCCAAGTTTCAATGCATATAAAATATCTTGTTCTTTATAAAGTTCATTTTTTAGAATTTTTTCTACTTCTCCTGACNTCTCTTCAATTGATTTTTCATCTAATTTCTTGATAAGTTTAGCTATTTTTTTACTACATTTCTTTTCACCACCTAACGCACAAAGCCATGAATATTTAAGAGCTTCTTTATAGTCTTGAGTTGTTCCAATACCCGAGGAATACATATTACTTAGATTGAATTGTGAATTGGTATCTCCTTTTTCTGACAAGTTAAAAAAAACAATAAATGCTTCAGAGAATTGTGCATCTTTGTATAAATCAATTCCTTTTTGATAGTAATCTTCATCATTAAGAAAGTCTGTTGCTTTTAAATTTAATGGGTTTAGAAGGTATAATATTAAAACTAGTAATCTAATATTCTTCAACTATCACCTGCCAGCCATCATAACGAGTTGAAGATATAGGACTCGAAGTTTAAATCTAGAATTAGGCCTTTGTTGATAAACAACGATCCTTGGTCTATCAGAGTTTGGTTTTTGGAATTCAATATACATATCTTCAGGAAGGTAAACCCCATTGAACTCAAGAGTTTTTTGAGGGTCCATAGAGAATTTCTCTCTAAATTCAGAATCTATCCAGATTCGCGCTAACACTCTTCCTAATATATCTGGAAGTAATTTTCTTACTTCTTCTCTATTTTTAAAGTGTTGAAGTTTTTCTGATATATTTAAAGGATCTTTATTTGTACCTGCTTTAACCACAGATAAATCGGAATTTTTTACTGGAACTAATGATTTTGATTGTTTGTCTGACGTCATTTATAAACTCACTATTTTATATATATCGACAAATTTATACTAAATAAATCTTTTTTACTAAATTTTTATTTAGTTAGTCGTAATTTATATCATGCAAAATAAAATGAATATAATACACTTTCCGAATCTAAAAAACAAAAGAAACAAAGAAAGAGAAGAAAAATATACTTTTATAAGGGATGAAATTGAATCTATTTTGAATAAATATTCTAAGATATATAATGATGAATGGGCTGTTGTGTTGGCAGCAGGTAGGTTTTCATCTATGAAACTTCAACAAATCGAGGGTTCTGATAACAGCATAGATTTTTTTAAAAAATGTATTGAAACTCAAGCCAAAAAAAATATTAACCAGTAATTCTTCCTACATTACCTGAAACTTTTGCACCCATATCAACTGATAGTGAATTAGTTTTNAGTTTTCCATCAAAATTNCCTGATCCNGTTATTTCTAAAAATTCAGCAGTTATATCCCCGGTTGCTTGACCCTCAATTTTAAGGTGTTCAGCCTGAAGCGTACCATCAAAAATACTTGATGCCTCTAATATAACAGTCTTTGCTTCTATAGATCCTTTATANTTTCCGGCTATCACNACTTGGCTATCTTTAGCCTGCAATGTTCCTTCCATGACTAGNTCTTTATTGATATATGTCAAATCACTCATTATAATCCCCTTTAACTTTTGTTAATAAGATCATCTGATGAAACTTCATCTTCANTATCATCTTTTTTTCTCATTTTTTTTTCATCCCAATTATGTACTACTCTGCAATTAAGTGCAGCNCCTCTGTCCATTTGCAATGANTTGTANTTAATTTCACCTGTTATTACTGATGAGTCAGTTAACCAAACAGAATCNGCTTTTAATTTNCCTTGATATTTTCCAGANATAACTACNAGATCCGCTAGAATNCCACCCTCAAAACTTGCAGTTTTACCTAAAGTTATTTTTTCTGATTTAATGTCGGCNTCTACACGACCATTNATNTCNATAGTCTTAGANTTCGAAATTTTACCTTTAAATATTACGTCAGTACCTATTATTGATTGATTATCTGCCACTTTTTACCCCTTTAAAGATTTCAAAGATTTCGCCAAATTAGGCTTTTTTTCTTTTTTAGTTTTTTCTAATCCAATATTTAATTCAATTTCTAATTTTGCACCAGGTTCAGCTTGAAAATTATTGTAATAGATATCNCCCTTAATATTAGCTGAGGATTCAATAGAAATAGTATCTGAATATATTTGACCTTCAAACTTTCCAGAAATGTTTGAATCTTGAGCTTTAACAGAGCCTTTTAAAACTCCTTCTGAAGAAACTGANAGCTGNTCGCATTCNATATTACCNTTAACAGTACCTTTNAGGATTAANGTTCCTTGACACTTAATGTTACCATTAATTTGCATTTCTGTTCCAATTACACTTGCNTCTGANGTGTTCTCGGNGATTTTAGTATTAGAGTCTCTTGAAAACATTGAAATATTTTATTTATGAATTATAATTGCTAGCATANAAATAAATAAAATAAAAGACAAAATTTTTTTTNAAAAAAAGATTTTGGCTTAACATATGCATTACACCTTTAGGAAAAATTTATGGCAGAACAAGTTGTTAATATAAGAGATAGAATTGAAAAAATGAGAAATCAGATTAATGATNAANCTGANNCTCAATTTGATCATAANCANACTNAAAGTGTTGANGAAAAAACTTTNNGTNAANATGAAGTANTTAAAACTGCTGATAAATCANAAAGNAGNGTGATAGAAAGTGAANAAAGATTTAAAGAAGAANCAAAAACTAATNTAGTTTCANANAANAATAATANTGAAGATATTATAAAAAATAATAGTGAAAATGGTATAAAAAATAATTCANCTAATGATACTNTTCAAANAAAAGAAACTTTTGATAANNTTAACAAANNTATAAATAAAGANACNACAGAAAAAAAAATAAGTGATTTTGANNAAAAAAAANNAANTCANAAGTCATANAAAAANTATCAAGTTAAAAATTTAGTNGATGAAAANCAAAAGNCNTNCGAAGATAATAANTCCCANGCTTTCCCACAATTTAGTTTAAATGTAAATAANCCTATTTCTTGGAAACTAATGCTTTTAATTATGCTAATGCAATTACTTACAAATATTATGTTAGTTGTTGTTTTATATCTTAAATGACCAAGAACAGTGGACAATATAAAAAAGAATTTAACTAAAAACTTAAAATCTAGTTCAAGATTTGGAGATTTATTTGTTACCAAAAATTGGCAAGAACTTTTAAAAGAAAGAAGGTTTCTCTTTTTTACTAAGCGGGGGCCAATTGAAATTGTTTTCAACATAAAACATTACTTATCTGGTTTTTTTTTATCTTTACTTGTAACGTTTAAAGTTTTGCAGTTTCTTTTTTTTGGTGCTTTGCAAGTTATTAGCACAATAATGATACATAACAATGCAATGCAAGAAAAACAGTTCACTGAATCAGAAGTTTTAGCTTTGAAGGAATTAGCAGAGACAGTTAAAGAAACCAATCAAGAAAATTTTAATATGGGTGCTAAAAGAAATACTAACAATTTAGAAGAAAAATTAATTATTACGAAAAAAACTTCAGAAACTATAAAAGAAATTAAACAACCACAAACCTCTCTTAATATCAATCAGGAGTCAATAGGTATAAAGGATAAGATAACATTCAATGATAGAATTAAATCAAAGATCAATGATTTTTCTGACTTAATTAATGAATTGAAGTTGTCTATGAATGAACAGTAAAACAAGTATTCTGATGAATCAATTTTTGATGACTTTTCTGGTCTGGCTAACCCACATATGGTTCCAATCGAGGAATCGAGAAATTTTTCTATTAATAATAAAACTTTAAAAAATGACTCCAATGACGAAGTAAAGAAAATAGAAGATAGACTTTCTTATAATTTCTTACCTGTCATTCCTTTTGCTGCACCCCGAAATAATAAAACTAAAATGGTTCAATTTAGTAAAACTATAGATTTAGAGATTATAGAGTTAGTAAATGTTTTCAAAACATTAAAACTTCAACCAGATAATATTGATTTAACTGAAGTTGATAACTTTGCAAAGAACAATTTATTGTTAACTAAAGACTTAGAATTAATTGATGAGCTTTCTTCGAGATTTAATTATTTAGATAGATTAAAAGAAGCAATTATATTTTTGCCATTAAAACCACCAATGCAGTATTATTATGTTTCAAGTCAATATGGGATGAGGATACATCCTAAAACTAAGAAAAAACAAATGCATAAAGGAATAGATATGGCTGGCACTTGGCAAGAAGAAGTTAGGGCTTCAGCTAATGGATTTGTAGTCTTTTCAGGAAGATTTGGTTCCTTTGGAAAAGTTATAAAAATAAAACATAAACATGGTGTAGAGACTCTATCTGGTCATCTTCATAAATTATTAGTAAAAAAAGGGGATTCAGTTATTGAAGGGCAAATCATAGGAAAGATGGGCGCCACTGGACGAGTTGC
>NHJI01000011.1 GCA_002169685.1 Rickettsiales bacterium TMED211
GGTCCCATTGGTTCTCCATCTGGTCCAAATGCTGGTCCATCAGGTCCTGGTCCGGCCATATCCCCCGGAGCAGGTCCACCTTCAGCTCCCGGAGGTGGTCCCATATCACCTGGAGGCGGAGGTGGCATTCCATCACCATCCATATCTGCTCCAGGAGGAGGTCCACCCTCGGCACCTGGAGGAGGCATATCATCCATCATTCCAGTCTCGCCTGGAGGTGGTGGTCCCATAGGTCCAAATTCAGCTTCCATTGCAACATCAACAGATTCTCCTGCAGCGTCAAAACATTCCATTGGATCCATCCCTTGACCCATCGCTGCATCAAAGCCTTCTTGTGCAGATGAAGCCATCGTATCGCACATATCTTGTGGAGCTCCCATATCTGTCATTGTTTGTGAGGCTGCGTCAATTGCAGCAGATGCAGCTTCCGAAGGATCTGCTCCTCCGTCTAATGCTGTTTGATAAGCTTCTGTAGCAGCAGAACCAGCAGCATCAGCCATGTCCATCATTTCTGGTGGCATAGTATTCTCCTTATATTAAGATTTTTTCTGCTGTTACTTTAAATTAAGCTATTACAATATAATTTAATGATAGTTAATTGTACAAATATAGCAAGTTGATTTTAAAAAAAAAACATAATAATAAAACCTTCCCCATACTTCTCTATTGCATTAATGGAATATTTATGAAAAAGTTAAATGCTAAAGTTTATATCGTTCATACTAAATTTCCGATCTAATTCAGAGACACTTTAAATAATGGAACATATAATAGAACAATTTTTTTTAGGTAAGGACGCAAATCTTAGAGGTTTTATATTTGGATTTATTCATGTGGGAATAACACTTTTAGGGTATTATACTGGAATGAGTATAAATAGATTACTCAAATTTATTTCTAAGGGTCACATCGCAGGAATATTTGGCGCCGCCTTTTCACATGTTATCGCCGACTTAATAGCAAGCTTCATTGATCCGCATATTAGAAATATGGTTTTAGGGATTGTTGTTGGAGGTATTATTCCTTTGTTGTTTATCCCAATATTAGAAAAATACTTTAATAAAAGCAAAAGTCATATCATGGTTGGTGACCATGATGATATAAAAAAAGATCTCGAATCTCATTGATATTTCTACAATTAAAATTAATTGATCTAAAAAATTAAAGTTTCATAATTGGCGTCCCCTACGGGATTCGAACCCGTGTTGCCGCCGTGAAAGGGCAGTGTCCTAGGCCTCTAGACGAAGGGGACAAAAAAACTTGATTTAAATATCAAAGCATATATATATATTCTTTTTTTAATATATAAAACAATTATTTCATATGCTAAAAATTTTTTTTTTATACATTTTAATTTTTTTCCAATTTAAAGATATAATTTCTAAGGAAATACCCAGCAAACTTTGTTATAAAAGGGGCGTTGAAGTTATACTACCCTATGAGTTTGCTGTGTCTGAAATTAAAAAAAANTCTANTTTCTCTGAAGAAGTTATAAAAAAAGAACTAAGAAACTATAAAAAAATGTTTGAAAAAAGTTTTTTTGGACTTAATTTGTATGAATCAACAGGTTGTTCAAAAGCTCGACTTTCAGAATACCTAGAATGTTTGATAGAAACTGATGGAAGGGATTGTAAAATATATTATA
Organism: Rickettsiales bacterium TMED211; assembly: GCA_002169685.1. Next base: position 1,646 of record NHJI01000011.1, read on the forward strand.
CTCAAATGAGATTAGTTGACTAGCTCTTCACATACATCCTCAATTTGCAACTGTAAAGTTTCAGTATTATTCCAATTATTCATAGTTACCTGACCAATTAAATTTAAAATTTTTCCTCGAGATTCCATCAAAATATTCCCAATGGGATTATCAAATGCTTTGAATGAAATTGCTTTTATAGAATTTCCATATATATCACTCAAATAAAATGAAAGATGATTATTTCCAACTAATTTTGGGAATTTGACAAAGCACTTTTTTATAAGAAACTTTGGTTTTGGATTTCCCGAACCAAAAGGGGAAATATTATTGACTAAGTTAAAAAGCGATTTATTTACTAATGATAAAGTAATTTCATGATCAAANTATTTTTTATTCTGAAGTTTTAAAACTGAGCTCTTACTTTTTAAAAAACTTTTGAATAAACTTATTTTTTCTTTTTTAATTGATAGACCTCCTGCCATTTTATGACCACCACCATTTTCAAGTATTCCATCTTCAAACGCTTTGTTAATAATCTCACCAATATTATAACCAGAAATTGATCTTGCTGAACCTTTGCAAATTTCTGGACTTTCAGAAATCACAATTGAAGGTTTTAAAAACCTTTCTGTTAACCTACCTGCAACTATACCTATTACTCCTGGGTGCCAATCTTTTCCATTAACACAAATTATATTATCATCTTTATTTATTTTAGTAATAGCCAGATTTTCAACATTCTTTTCAATTTTTTGTCTCTCTATATTGAGTTGAGTTAGTTCATTTGAAATTAATAAGGTATGTNCANGATTATCTGACAAAAGTAATTCTACTCCTTTTGAAGAGTCGCCAATCCTCCCTCCAGCATTTATTTTTGGGCCTAAAACATAACCTAAATGGTATTCATCAATCTCATTTTTAATACCGGATGACTCTATTAATGATCTTAAACCAAGGTTCTTTGTTTGATTTATAATTTTTAGTCCCTGTTTTACAAATGCCCNATTCAAAGTATCTAACTTTACTACATCACAAATAGTTCCAAGGGCGACTAAATCTAAAAAATCAAGCAAATTTGGTTCTTGAGTTTTTTTAAATATTTTTTTTTCTTTAAGCTTTCTATGAATNGAAACTAATAACAAAAAAGAGACTCCCACAGCAGCTAAATGATTTAAATCAGACTTATCTTTATTTCTATTAGGATTGATAATAAAGCAATTTTCTGGAAGCTTTCCTCCTTGTTGATGATGATCTACGACAACTATTTTAATGCCATTATTAGTAGCTTCTTCAATACTAATATTTGCTGTTGTACCGCAATCAACAGTTAAAACTAGTTTACATCCCTTCTCCATCAGGTTTTGAAATGCTCCTTTATTTGGACCATAACCTTCTTTAACTCTGTCCGGAATATAATATTCATATGGTGCATTAATTTTCTTTAAATATGAACATAATAATGCTGTAGAGGTAGCACCATCAACATCATAATCTCCTAAAATTCCAATTTTTCTTTTATTAAGAATAAACTCTACTATTAGTTCTGTTGACATATCAAGATCAAGNAGGTTACTTGGATTTGGTAAATTATTTTTTATTTTACTATTTAAGAAATTATTAAAGTTTCTTATATTTATTCCTCGGCCAGTTAGNACTTTTGCATTTANATATTCTATATCAAATTGATTAACTAATGATTCCACATTGTCTAGATCTATATCTCTCTCAGACCAATAAATTCCTTTTACTGATTTGTAATATAATGTTTGCTTTTTNGATTGAATAACTTGATTTTTATTTAGATTCTTCATATGAATAATTATAAATTAACATATTATTAAGTTATTATGATTAAAAAAAAAATACTAATCGCTCAAGGTGGTGGTCCAACAATGGTGATAAATAAATCATTAGTAGGAATAATTCAACAGGCTAAAAAAAAATTCCAGGTTTTAGGTTCTCTTAATGGAGTAAGAGGAATTATTGATAATAAAATTATCAATTTAAATGAATTATCAGCACAAAAACTAAANGAAATAGAAAATTCACCAGGAGCTGCACTAGGCTCTACAAGAGATAAGCCTGATCAAAAATATTGTGATGAAATATGTAAGTTTCTTAANAAAAAAAAAATTGAAAAGTTTTTTTATATTGGTGGAAATGACTCCTCAGATAGCCTCAGGTTAATATCTGAAAAAGCAAAAAAAGATAANTACCANTTNCAATGCNTTCACGTTCCNAAAACAATNGATAACGACTTGGTATTAAATGATCATACCCCAGGATTTGGTTCTGCAGCTAAATACGTTAGCAGTTTATTTGCTGGAATAAACCTTGATGTTAATTCTTTGCCCGGAATATATATTGGGGTTATTATGGGTAGGCATGCTGGTTTTCTAACTGCTTCATCTGCATTATTAAGAAAGAGAAAATCGGATGGACCTCATCTAATATATTTTCCTGAGTCAACGTTTGATAAGTCTAAGTTTTTTAATGATGTAATGAAAGTTTATAAAAAATATGGAAAATGTATTGTTGCTGTTTCTGAGGGGATCAAAAATAATAAAAATCAATTACTTGCAACTTTAGAAAGTAGTTTAAACGAAAAAGATGCTCATGGAAACGTTCAATTATCTGGCTCAGGTTCTCTTGGTGACTTCTTATCTAATGAAATAAAAAAAACACTAAAAATTAAAAGAGTCAGGGCAGACACATTGGGTTATTCTCAAAGAAGTTTTTTAGGTTGTTATTCTGAGGTTGATCAAAAAGAGGCGAAGCTAATTGGAAAAAAAGCATTACAATTTTCACTTAAAACATCTGAATCATTTTCTGTAAGTATAAAAGAAAGATCAAGGTTCTCACCGAAGTATAAAATAACTTTTTCTTTAAACAATTTAAAAGATATTGGTGGAAAGACTAAGTATATGTCACCAAAATTTATTAATCGTGAAGGAAATAATGTAACTAAACAATTTATTAATTATGCCTTACCTCTAATTGGAAAAAATTTCCCAAAATTCACAACAAATNTCTAAGCCATCTCAATTCTATAAAATATAGTTTTTTTCATCACAAAGTCTAGATTATTTATTTTTTTAATTGCATTTTGCATATCCTTTTCCCTGCAATTATGTGTAGTAANGACAATTGTAGCTTGACCTTTTTTAATACCTGAATCTTTCTGCAACATAGACTTCATAGAAATATTATGTTCTTTAAATTGTTTAGAAATACCTGCAATTACACCAGGTTTATCTATTGTACTAAGTCTTAAATAATAAGAACCGACTCTATCCATTAACTGAAAGTTCTCAATTTTATTCAAATTTTTATACTTTAAATCAAATAAGTTAGCTGTTTTTTTGTTTGATATATCAATAATATCGCTAATAACAGAAGTAGCTGTGGGATAGTCTCCGGCTCCTTGGCCTTGAAGAAATAGACTTTCAGAAAAATCAGATTCAATAAAAATACCGTTATTAACATTATTCACACTTGCTATTGTAGCTTTCTTATTAACTAAACAAGGGTATACAAACTGTGAAACTTTACCTTTAATNTTCTGAGTTATTCCAAGTAATTTTATTTTATAACCTAATGTATCTGCAAATTTGATATCATCTATTTGAATTTTTTCAATTCCTTCCATGAATANTGACTTAAAATCCAAAACCTTTCCATAAGCTATCATTGATAAAATAGCTAATTTATGNGCTGTATCCGTTCCATCTATATCAAATGAAGGGTCTGATTCCGCATAACCCATGTTTTGAGCATCTTTAAGTATTACCGAAAAATCTTTATTTGTTTGTTCCATTTTAGATAATATATAATTTGAAGTTCCATTTAAAATTCCAAAAACTTTTTTAATCTTATTTGATAATAANAATTCTTTTAAAACCTTTATTACNGGAACNCCACCAGCAACTGCAGCTTCAAAAGCAATTTTANAATTATTTTTTTCTGCTATNTTTANTATTTCAATTCCNTGCTTNGCAACNAGAGCCTTATTNNCCGTNACAACATTCTTACNCATATTTAATGAATTTATTATTATTTCTTTTGCAATTCCACCTTCTCCACCTATTAACTCTACAAGTATGTCATAATCATTAAAATCTAAGAATTTTTTAGCATTATCAAATATTATAGTACCTTTATTTAGCTTTTTTAAAACTTTCTTTGGAGTTCTTGAAGCAACGGCAGAAATTATAATTTTTTTTTCAATCTTCTTTTCTATAAAAGATTTATTTTTTAAAAGAATTTCAAGTAATCCAGAACCTACAGTTCCTATCCCTGCTACTGCAATTTTNAATGTATTCATGTGAAATAATTAATAAATGATATATATTTCAGTTCTTTGGTTCCCATGCGTACCGGCTGGCATTGATTCATGAAAAAGTGGTTTAGAGTCTGAAACTGCCTCAGTGATTAAATCACCAATAGGAAACTTGTTATCAATAAAAACTTTCGCCACAGCATGAGAACGTTTATCAGAAATGGTGAAGTTTGCTACCTTATGCTTTATTAAATCCATATCTTTTGTTCTTGTGCTTGCATGACCTACAATTCTTACTTTTGCATTTTTTTCATTTGCCAGTTTCATCACTTTCTTAATTTTCTTAATATCTTTAAATGTTAATTGACTTGAGCCAGAATTGAAATTTATAGTTGCAATTCTAAACTGAATCTTATCTTCTAACTTTAGTTCTGGTATATCAAATTCAAAACCCTTATTTGTTGTCACTCTTTTTGGGGCAACCTCAAGTTCAGAGTATGATTCTTTGTTACTTGATTTACTTATAGGAGGGCTAATATTTTCATCACTAAGTTTATCTACATCAAGCTGTTGTGCAGGCACAGCTTCTAAAATTTGTTCGGAGTCTGATANGTTTTCATTTAAGATTANTTCTTTATCAGCATTATTTTTTGCATATTCTTTGTCTACAACTTTACTTTCTTCCGGTGGAGAGGCACTTAAAATTTTATTCTCTCCATCGATTTTTGTTAATTCCTCAGTGTTATTTGATTCATCTGAAAAAACTGATCCAACATAGTCTATAGTATCTACACTTCCTTGATATATTTTTTCAGATAGTGAAGAAACTGTCTCGCAAGATTGTAAAAATAAAAAAGTTACTGATATTAATAATATATTAATCTTTGATTTTCTTCTCATATTCATTCTCAAATAAAACAGTATTAATTATACAAGAATAATTAACAAAGTTTAAACTATTTTTTTAAAAACTGCTTTCTTAGATTAGAATAAATTTGCGGGGTATTAAGAAGTAGTTTTTTTTCTTTATCGTTGATCTTTCTAATATACTTAGCTGGGTTCCCAGCCCATAATTCCTCTTCTTTAACAATAGTTTTAGGAGTCACTAAAGCTCCGGCAGCAATAAAAGACATCTCGTTAATCACAGCACCATCTAGTACTATAGCTCCCATCCCTATCAATGAATAATTATTAATAGTACATGCATGGATAGTTGCATTATGTCCGATAGTAACATTATCCCCAATTTGTGTGGGCGCTCCTCCCCCTCCAGTTGCTGAGAATCCGTTGGAAGACACATGAACAACTGTGCCATCTTGTATATTCGTATTACTTCCGACCCTAATGAAATTAACATCTCCTCTTAAAACACAATTATACCAAATACTACTATTTGACCCAATAAATACATCACCTATTATTTTAGACCCTGGTGCTAAAAAAACGTCTTCTCCAAGCTTTGGGATAGATTCATGAAATTTATATATATTTTCACTTTGAACCATGATCAAGGATTTGTTTTTTTTAAAATTAAAGATTCTTTTTCATCAAACCCAAACATAATGTTCATATTCTGAATAGCTTGTCCAGCAGCGCCTTTAATCAAATTATCAATGCATGTAACAATAATGATATTTTTTCTATTGAAGTCTTGGAAGAACCCTATGAGTATATTATTAGTTCCATTTACCATTCGCAGAGAAGGAACTTTGCCTGAGGGCATAAACTTAATAAACATATCATTAGAATAATACTCTTTAAGAAATTTTTGAACCCTTACAAATTTTTTACTATTTCCTTTTATGTATATAGTTGATAGGATGCCTCTTGAAATCGGCAGTAAATGTGGAATGAAAGTTATATTTATAGACTTTTTATATAATTTAATCTCCTGTTCTATCTCGCCCAAGTGTCTATGCTTTTCAATGTTGTATGCATAAAAATTTTCGTTGATTTCAAAAAAAAGCTTTTCAATGGATGGATTTTTTCCAGCACCACTTACTCCAGACTTAGAATCTATTATTATTGAATCTTCCTCAACTATTTTTTCTTTAAAAATTGGTATTAAAGGAAGAAGTACAGAAGTTGGATAACACCCTGGATTAGCAACATATCTAGATTTTTTTATTTTTTTTCGATTTATTTCTGAAAGACCGTAAGTAAAATTCTTTAACATGTTCTTATCTAAATGTTCTTTTTCATACCAAATTTTATATTTTTTTTCATCTCTTATTCTATAGTCAGCTGATAAATCTATTACTCTACAAGACTTAAGAGATTTAACTAAAAGCTGAGATTGTGAATGGGGTAGACATAAAAAAACTAAATCACAAGTATCAAAGTTAAATTTTTTATAATCTGAAATTTTAATATCTGGTATATTACTATCATGAGGAAAAAACTCTTTAAGATTTTTACCTAGAGTTTTATTACCAAAAATCCCTACTATATTAACGTTTTTATGACTGACTAACAGAGAAACCAATTGCGTTCCTGTATAACCAGAAACACCAAATATAGAAACGTTAATTTTCATCAACAAAATATTAAATCGTGACTAACGTTTGGAAAACTGTGGTTTTTTCCTTGCTTTATGTCTTCCGTATTTTTTACGCTCAACTTTTCTTGCATCTCTAGTAAGAAATCCTAGTTTTTTTAACTTCTCTTTCAGTGTCGGTTCAAAATTAACTAAAGCCCTGCTTATACCATGTCTCAATGCTCCTGCTTGCCCAGATAACCCCCCACCAGAAACAGTAGAAAAAACTTCAACACTTGAGAATCTTTCAGTCTTTTTTAGAGGTTCCTCTAATAACATCTTTAGAACAGACCGAGAAAAATAAGCATCACTAGTTTTTCCATTTACAGTTACCTTTCCAGCACCCTGTTTTATCCATACTCTCGATACTGACTCTTTTCTTCTTCCNGTAGCGTAAGCTCTACCNANTTTATCCANCTTTGGTAAGNTAGANTGATCAGTTTCTATNGGTGTAGATNTCTTTTCTAATTTTTTATCCATTTTTTTTANGTNTTTTTGTTNTTCATNNCNGCAAAATTAATAACTTTNGGTTTTTGAGCNTGAAGAGTATGTTCCGCTTCTGGAAAAACTCTNAGATTNACCATTTGATCNCTTGATAANTTGTTATCAGCNAGCATTCTTTTNACTGCAAGTTTAAGAACTTTTTCTGGATTTTCACTTTCAAGAATTTTTTCAGCATTTACAGACTTTATCCCACCTGGATAACCGGTGTGTTTATAATATATTTTATTCTTTTCTTTTTTTCCCTTAAGTTTTATTTTCTTTGCATTTATAACTATAATATTATCTCCACAATCAAGGTGTGGTGAGAAAGTTGTTTTATGTTTTCCTCTTAATATTTTTGAAATATATGAAGCTAATCTGCCTAGAACTAAACCATCAGCATCTATCAAAAACCAATCTTTTTTTATATCTTTTTGTTTTAATGTGAAAGTTTTCATAACATATATAATTGTATGAAAATAACTCAAATTATTATTGTGTCAACCATTGTTATAAATTTTATTGTTTAATTCTAACTAAAAATGGTCGGGGCGACTGGATTCGAACCAGCGACCTCCCGCCCCCCAGACGGACGCGCTAAACCAGGCTGCGCTACGCCCCGTTTAAATACTTCTTTTAATTTCATCTCTCAGAGACTTTAGTTTATTAATAACATTATTAATCTCATCATTACTAATTTTTTTTGATGGTTTTCTTTTGTTTTCTAACACTTTTTGTGCACCTTTAAGTGAATACTTTTCTTCATATAATAGATCTTTAATTTCAATCAGATTATCCAAATCCTTTTTTGTATAATATCTCCTTCCGTTGGCTTTTTGAATAGGTTTTATAATTGAAAATTTTTTTTCCCAAAATCTAAGTATGTATTGAGGAATATTTAAAGATTTAGAAACTTCACCTATAGTTTTNANGGCAAACTCTTCTTTCATTTTTTATTTAATTTGTTTATTAGCAATTTAGAAGGTGTAAATTTTAAAACTTTTCTGGCAGATATCATTACTTCTTCTTTTGTTTTTGGATTTCTTCCAATTCTTTCATTTTTACTCTTTACAATAAAACTACCAAAGTTTGCAATCTTTATATCTTTGTTTTCTTTGAGAGTGCTTCGCAATTTATTTATAAATTCCTCTAAAAAAATCGAACAATCATTTTTTGACAACCCAATAGAGCCATGCAGTTCTTCAATTATTTTTAGTTTCGTTATAGTTTTTTTCATGTAAATATTATAATAATTAAATTTCTAAAACACAACTACCCCAAGTTAAACCTCCTCCAATAGCACAAAAAGCTAGTAAATCTTTTGCTTTAATTTTTCCATCAAGCATCGAAGTTGATAGCGCTAATGGAATAGATGCAGCAGAGGTATTTGCATGATCTTTTACTGTTGTAATGACTTTGCTAGATTTTATACCTAGTTTTTTTGCTGTACCATTTATAATTCTTAAATTTGCTTGATGTGGAATAAGCCAGTCGACATCTTCTATTTTTTTATTACTTTCATTTAGAGATATATTAGTTGCTTCTGATAACTTATTAACAGCTTGTTTGAAAATGTCTTGCCCTTTCATTCTTATTTTTCCAACTTTCTGATCTAATGAAGGGCCACCATCAGCATATAAACTATCATGCCATGATCCATCAGAATATAGATTAGTTGATAAAATTCCACCACTTTTATTTGAGGCCGAGAGGATAACTGCACCTGCACCATCGCCAAACAAAACACAAGTACGCCTATCCTTCCAATCAACAATTTTTGATAACGTTTCAGCTCCTACAATTAGTATATTTTTCCCTTTCTTTGATTTAATAAATGAATCTGCAATCTGCAGAGAATAAATAAATCCAGAACATACTGCTTGCACATCAAATGCAGGTGTGTTTCCTAATTTCAAAGCTTCTTGAACCTTACAAGCTGTAGAAGGAAATGTCTCATCAGGAGTAGTAGTTGCAACAATAACGTGATCAATTTTATCGGCAGATAAATCTGCACTTTTAAGAGCATTTTTACTTGCTTCTATAGCAAGCTTTGATGTTAACTCTTTATCTTCAGCAATATGTCTTTGTTTAATTCCTGTCCTAGATATAATCCATTCATCATTTGTATCAATCATAGATTCTAAGTCAGAATTTGTAACTATTTTTTTTGGCAAATAATGACCAACACCAATTATTTTAGAATTTACCATAACTTCATGTATTAGAATAAAAAGATATTTTTTCCTTAATAGCAGCATTATAATTATTTTCAATCAAACTAACCGCACTAGATATAGCATTTGAAAAACCAAAAGAATCAGTTCCACCATGACTTTTTACAACAATTCCGTTTAATCCTAATAAAACAGCACCATTATATTTTCTAGGATCAATCCTTTTCTTAAATCTATTTAAAGCTGGTTTCGATAATAAATATCCAACTTTTGATATAATAGAACTCTTGTATGCACTTTGCAGAAAACTAACAATTAACTCAGCAACACCTTCTGCAGTTTTCAAAGCAATATTCCCTGAAAAACCATCAGTAACTACAACGTCAACAATTCCTTTATTTATATCATTACCTTCAATNAAACCAAAAAAGTTTATTTTTGATGATAACTTCTCTAAATCTTCGAAAGTTTTTTTAACNATNGTGTTTCCTTTTATTTCTTCAGANCCAACATTTAATATNCCAATTTTTGGACTTTTAATTCCAAGTAGTGCTTTTGCAAAAGTTTCACCCATCAAAGCAAATTGTATTAAATTTATATGTGTGCATTCTATATTGGCTCCTAAATCCAAAATAACGATTTCACCTCTTAAAGTAGGCATTAAACCAGCAATAGCTGGTCTATTTATTCCNGAAAGAGTTTTTAATACAAATTTTGAAATTGCCATCAAGGCTCCAGTATTTCCAGCAGATACTAGTCCATCACTTTGTTTTTCTCCAACATCATTTACTGCTAATCTTAAACTTGANTTTTTTAATTTTCTNAGAGCNTNAACTGGNTCATCATCTGATTTAATNTATTCTGTAGTGTGTATTAATTCATAATTNCTAAATTCAGGTATCTTTTTTAATTCTTCTTGAGCTAGGTCCTTATCGCCAAAAAGTTTAAATGTAACGCTTGGATATAATTTTGAAGCACGAAAAACTCCACTAATAGTTGTTGGAGGACCATAATCACCTCCCATAATATCAACAGCAAGATTAATTTTTCTCAAAACATTATTTCCAATAAAGTTTACTCTTCATCTTCTGTTTCGATGTCACTTTCAATCTTAATTATTTCTTTCTTTCCATAATAGCCACAAGCTAAACAAATTTGATGACTTAATTTAAGTTCACCACAGTTGGGGCATTCTGAAAGATTAGAAACTTTGAGAGAATCATGAGATCTTCTCATTCTTCGTTTAGAGGGAGATGTCTTTCTTTTGGGTACGGCCATGGTATTATATTTATATAAATGTAAAACCTCTTATACAAAATATAAGTAAAATAACAATATATTTTTTATTTTTCTAGATACTCGTGTAATTTTTTTTTATTAATTTATGAACTCAAAACTAACATTTAAAATTTTATCTTCATTTATATTCTTGAATAATTCTATATTTTTGACTGCATATTTGAAAATCTTTTCACATTCTATTTTAGGTTTTTCTTTGTAATTGAAGTTTTTTTTAATAGATATACGCAAATATGATTTTTTATTTTCATTAATGCTTCTTTCAATTGAATCACTATATGAAGCTAATCTCCCAAAAAAATTTTCAGCTAATATTTTTATCTTCTTTCCTACAGATAGGTCTGAAACCCCTAACTCCCTGAGAGAATTATCTAAATCTTGAAAAAAAATATCTATCAATTTTTGAGATAATTCAAATAAGTTTTTATTTTTTTTCATTGACCATAGAATAATAATTAAATTTAACGACAGGATTTCAAATCTTTGTTGAAAAGTATCTTCGATTTTACATTCTCTAAAAAAGAATGGTTCTCTTGATTGTTTTGCGATTTTGGTATAGATTTTTAGTGCTTTGTTTTTTTTAAAAGAATTGAACATATTTACCTGATGTTAAAACAAATAATCCATACAATTATTATACTTAATTTATTTATAATTATTACATCTTGTGTTAATAAAAAAATTGTCAATGGTCAATTGCCAGATGGAGAAATGCTTTCAAAATTAAGGCTAAATGAAGACAATAAACAAGTAATCGATCAATTGCTAGGTTCACCGTCATTTAAGGGAGAGTTTGGAGACAATTCTTATTACTACTTTTCTACCATAAGTGATAAAATTGCTTTCCTGGAACCTGATTTAATTGAACAAAAAATAATTCAATTAAAGTTTGATGATAAAAATATCCTCAGCAAAGTTTATTTATTTGAAGAAAATGATTCAAAAGAAATATTAATGTCTTCAAACTTCACCAAAACAACAGGAAGAGAAATAAGTATTCTTGAGCAGATGATTTCAAACTTTGGTCTTGGAATGGGAGCAAAAGGTCCTATTCTTGGAAGTGGAAGAACTGGTGATTAAATATTAGAGCTGTTTTTTACGATAAAAGCGCTAGCATAAGTATTGAAACAATATTTATAATTTTAATCATCGGGTTTATCGCTGGTCCTGATGTATCCTTATATGGATCACCAACAGTATCTCCAGTTATTGCTGCCCTATGTGCATCTGAATTTTTCCCTCCATGATTTCCATCTTCTATATATTTCTTTGCATTATCCCAAGCTCCTCCTCCAGAAGTCATTGAAATAGCCACGAATATTCCAGTAACAATCGTACCTAATAATGCTGCACCAAGTGTTATAAATGCTGCTTCTTGAGATGCTATTATCAAAATCGAATAGTATATAACAAAAGGAGCCAACACTGGTAATAGTGAAGGCAAAATCATTTCTTTAATTGCTTCTTTGGTTAGAATATCAACTGCTTTGCCATACTCTGGTTTAGATCTACCAGTCATAATACCTTTATTTTCTTTAAACTGTCTTCTAACCTCAGTGACAATCTTCTGAGCTGTCTTTCCAACAGCAGTCATTCCCATAGAACCAAATAAGTATGGAAGCATTCCTCCTATAAACAAACCAATAACAACGTATGGGTCTTCTAGAGAAAAATTTAAATTAAGTTCCGGAAAATAATATTTTAAATCCTGTGTATAGGCACCAAAAAGAACTAGAGAAGCTAACCCCGCAGATCCAATAGCATATCCTTTTGTTACTGCTTTAGTTGTATTCCCAACTGCGTCAAGAGCATCAGTTGTTTTTCTGACACTTTCAGGAAGGTTAGCCATTTCAGCTATACCACCAGCATTATCGGTCACTGGACCGTATGCATCCAAAGCCACAATCATTCCAGCCAGAGCTAACATTGTAGTCGCTGCAATAGCAATACCATACAATCCTGCTATATTATATGAAAATACAATACCAAGTACAATTATCAATGTAGGGACTGCTGTTGATTGCATAGATACAGCTAAGCCTTGAATAATATTAGTTGCATGGCCTGACTCTGAAGCCTTTGCAACAGACTTTACAGGATAAAATTCTGTACTAGTATAATATTCAGTTATCCAAACTAATAAACCTGTAACAATAAGGCCAATTATTGAACAATAAAAAAGTCCTAATCCAGTAAAAGATTTAAATAATACTGTATTATCGCTCATAACAAAATTCATTCCTATATGATGGTACATAACAGCAAAAATTAATATTATAGAAATTATTCCAGTTACGAACAACCCTTTATAAAGAGCTCCCATAATATTCTCAGATTCACCAAGTTTTACATAAAACGTTCCAATAACAGACGAAACAATACAAACACCCGAAATTAGAAGTGGTAGCATCATTAATTTTCCCTGATCTTCTCCTGCAAACAATATCATTCCAAGTGCCATAGCACCTACAATTGTCACAGCATATGTTTCAAAAAGATCTGCCGCCATTCCGGCACAATCACCAACGTTATCTCCAACATTATCTGCAATCACTGCAGGATTTCTTGGGTCATCCTCAGGTATTCCAGCTTCTATTTTACCAACAAGATCGGCTCCAACATCTGCTCCTTTTGTAAATATTCCACCACCTAGTCTGGCAAAAATAGANATTAGTGAGGCNCCAAAACTAAAAGCAACCATTGGCTCTATAATNTGTCTTCCACCATCAAAACCNAANTGTTGTANTAAAAAACCATANTAAACAATCAATCCCAATANACCTANACCAACAACTAANAAACCTGTAATTGCNCCAGATTTAAANGANATNTCAAGAGCAGGTTGAATCCCAGTTTTNGCTGCTTCTGCNGTTCTTATNTTAGCCCTTACNGAAACAAACATACCTATGTAACCNGCTAAACCTGATAAAAAAGCTCCAATAACAAANCCAATNGCAACAAANTNATTTTCAATNCCGTAATATAAAACTANTGCAATGATAATNCCAACAATTGTAATTGTAGAATATTGTCTATTTAAATATGCNTGGGCTCCTTCTTGGATAGCTTTAGCAATCTCTTTCATTTTTTCAGTGCCATCTGAAGTAGCTAAAATTTGTTTACTAGTTAGAGCTCCATAAATTAATGAAACTAATGCACAAGCNAGGACTATATAATATTCTAATGACATTTAACCTCGATAGTTATTAAAGTTCTTATTACAATATAAATTTTATATCAAATTAAAAATGACTATACCCAATTTTTTTAAATTTTAAACTTTTAAAATTTAAATCATAAATTTTCATCCTTTTTTCCTTTGTAAATCTTCCTATTTTAGTTAATTTCGGGTTTAAAAAATTATTTTTTTTAAACGATTTCTTTTTTTTAGATGGCACCGAAAAAATTAATTCATAATCTTCACCACCACCTAANACGAAATTCCAAAATTTTTTTTTATTANTAAAAAGNTTAAAGACTTTCTTTAAGGGGTTCTGAAAGAGGAATTTTNTTTAAAAANATATCNGATCCAATCATAGAATATTTTGAAATTTTATCTAGATCAGGAACTAAACCATCAGAAATATCAGTACAAGAATCTGAATACTTTAAAATTTTTTTACTCAGGGCAACTCTTGGTTGAGGCAAGCTGTATCTTTCATGAAGATATTTTAGTGATCCCAAACTCATCTTTTTTTTAATCTTATTTTCTTTATCATTTTTAAATAAAAAACCAAATACAGAATCACCTANAGTTCCGGANACATAAATATCTGAACTTTCATTGGCATTATCTAATCTATGAATTTTAGAGTTTTTTTTTCCAAAGATTGTTANAGAAAGAAAAATTTTTTCTGAACTTGAAAAATCTCCACCAAAAAGTTTAATNTTATACAACTTCTGGTCCTCTTTAAGGCCATTACAAAACTTTTTCAACCAATTATCTGTTAACTTTGAGGGTATTGCTATGTTTAACATATAGCCATATGGATCAGAACCCATAGCTGCCATATCTGAAAGATTAACCCTCAATANTTTTTTTGCTAATAAAAAAGAACAATCATTTACATCGAAATGAATATCCTGAACCATCATATCAGAGGAAATTATTAATGATTTTTTATTCTTAGTGATGCATGCTGCATCATTTTTTAATTGAAGTGATTCTCTTTTAGATGATAAAGGAACAAAAAANTGTTCAATTAGTTTTCTTTCCCTATTCATAAATTTGTCTATTTAGAGAATTTTTTATAAATATTCTCAAGTAATGCATTAACAAATGAACTTTCTTTCTTTGAAAAAAAAGTTTCAGTAAGAATTATATATTCACTGGCAATTATTGCAAAAGATAATTTCCGATTTAGAACCATCTCTGTGACCGCAACTCTGATGATNGAATATAAAACCTTTGGTAATCTGTCTGATTTCCAAGTATCAATTAAATTTTCATCAATTAATGAATTTATCATTATCTTATCATTTTTATATTTAATCAAAATATCATTAAAATACTTTTTATTTACATCAAAAGTTAGGTGGTCGTATGAATTATTGAAATCAAAAGAAATATTCTTAATATGCCATTCATTAAATTGNCCAAGAACTTCGTCAAAAGATAGTTGAGATTGTTTTAATTGATAAAATGCCTGTATAGCCAAATAACGAGCAAGCGAGAAATTTTTATGATTCATCTTTTTTATTTAGTAAATTTATCATTTTCAAACAAACTTGTGCTGCNTGACCACCTATATTTTTTCTTTCTAGATCTGATCGTTCTTTTGCTTGTTCCATATTCTCAACAGTAAGCAATCCAAAACCATGTGCAATTTTATTTCTATTAACTACTTTAAAGATATGNTCAGAGGCTATTTTTGTTACAATATCATAATGCGTNGTTTCTCCTCGAATCACACATCCAAGTGTTATAAAACCAACATATATATCTTTAAATTCTTCAATAATCACTGGTATTTCCAAAGCTCCAGGCACAGAAAT